>JBIIJH010000026.1:0-23874 GCA_044233905.1 Phycisphaerales bacterium | reverse complement strand
CCGAGGCCGCGCTCCTCGGCGAGGCCCGAGAGCATCGAGGTCATCCGCTCGATCTCGAGCTGCGGATAGACGGGGGCCGGCGAGTAGAGCATCGCCTCGAGCGACTCGCGGTTCGCGTCGCCGAACTCGGGCAGGCGCTCGGCGCTCGGCTTCGCGTCCTCGGCCTTCATGCGGAGCAACGTCCGGGCGACGCTCGCGAGCGTGCCGGCGCGCATCCGGCGCTCGAGCGCGAAGTAGTCGGGAGCCAGCCGCTTCCACGCCTCGAGCGAAGCGCGCACCATCTCGCGGCCGTCCTCGAAGTCCTTCGCCTCGGGCTTGCCGGCGAGCCGCTTCAGCAGCGCGTCCTCGTCGGCGCGCTTGGCGGCGACCATCGCGGGATCCTGCAGCGCGTCGAGCAGGCCCTGCGACGCCTTGCGGCCGTTCTGGGTGCCGAAGAAGTCCTCGCGCGCGATGCGGGCGTTCTCGGCGCCGCGGCCCATGAACGTGGTCAGCTTCACCTCGTTGCGCCACAGCCGCTTCAGGCCCATCGGCTCCTCGACGTCGCGCATGAACGCGACGTGGTCCGCGGTGTAGAGGCGGTTCGTTGAGCCGGGGTGGCCCCACGTGAAGACGAGCTCGCCCTCCTTGGCGCCGTCGGCGTCCCACGAGAGGTAGTGCTCGGGCGCGAGCGGCTTGCCGTCCTCGTAGATGCGGAAGAAGCAGCAGTCGAGGTCGTAGCGAGGGAACTCGAAGTTGTCCGCATCGCCGCCGAAGAATGCGATCGCGGTCTCGGGCGCGAACACGAGCTTCACGTCGCGGTACGTGCGGTAGCGATAGAGGTGGTACTTGCCTCCCTGGTAGAGCGTCACGACCTCGCTCGTGAGGCCGGTCGACTTCTCGCTCTCGTCCTCAATGCGCGCGATCTCCTTGCGCTTCGCCGCGCCCGCGGCGGCGGTGTGCGCGGCGCCCTTGGCGGCTCCGATCACGCGGTCGGTCACGTCCTCGATCGACCAGAGCACGTTCAGCTCGAGGTCGGGGCAGGGCAGCTCCTCGGCCGGCGACTTTGCGAGGAAGCCGGTCTTCAGGAGGTCGCGCTCGGGCGTCGAGAGCTTGGCGAGCATGTCGCTGCCGACGTGGTGGTTGGTCATCACCAGGCCGTTGCGGCTGACGATCGAGCCCGAGCCGCCCGTCGAGAAGCGCACCGCCGACTTCTGCAGGTGCTCGAGCGCCGCTGGCGATGCCTCGAACCCGTACTTCGACTTGAGCTCAACGGCCGGGATGGCGTTGGGAAGCCACATGCCTTCCTCGGCGAGGGCGGCGGGGCAGAGGGCGGGGCAAAAGGCGCAGCAGAGCGCTGCGGCGTGCGCGATGGAGAGGTGCAGGGTGGGTCGCATGGCGGCAGCGTATCCACCGCGCAGGGCCGAGCGGCGCCCGAATGGTCCGCGGTTCACGCTCAGCCCACGCGCCGCGCGATCACGTGGAATACGTGCCAGTGCTTCGGGACCTCGTTCGGCGGAACGCCGATCACGCCGTCGCGCTCCTCCTCGGCGATCGAAAGCACCTCGAATCCGGCGAGCAGCGCATCGACCTCTGCCCGCCCATGCACGCTCATCGAGCCGGCCGGGCTCTGCGCCACGAAGCTGTCGTTCGGGCCGAAGAACTGTCCGGCGAACAGCCCGCCCGGGCGCAGCGACCGCACGACCCGCGCCCAGAGCGCGGTGAAGTCCGTACGCGCGATGAACGGCAGCGAGAACCCCGCGTGCACGAGGTCGAACGAGCCAGCGGGCGCGTCCCAGTCGGCGAGGCGCTGGTGCACGCAGCGCAGCGAGCGCGAGCACCGGTCCGCGCCCACGGCCGCCTCGCCCGCGGCGCGCGCCGCATCGACCATGTCGGGGTACGCATCGACGGCCTCGACCGTCCAGCCGCGACGCAGCAACTCGGCCACTTCCTTTCCGGGGCCGCAGCCAAGGTCGACCGCCGCGCCCGGGGGATCGCCGAGCGCCAGCGCGCGGAGCAGCGTGTCGCGCACCGGCAGGGTGCGGTTGCGGTCGAGGTAGCGGTTCAGTCGCTCTCGCGGGAACCCCGGTACTTCCGGAGCCGGCTCAATCATCCGATGCATCCATCCGCGACTCCTCGCGCGGCTGCACCACGACGAATCCGGTCCCCTCGAACCGAAGCTGGACCGATTCCCCGCTGCCTCGGCCCAGGAGCGTCCGCAGCCCGATGTCCGTGTGGATCGATGGTTCGAGCGATCCGCTCCACGCGACGGTCGCGTTCGGGTCGGTGAACACCGGCCGCCCCGGCGTCACGGCGAGCGCCAGCGGGTCGAAGTGCGTCGTGATCGCCAACAGCCCGGTGCCCTCGAACCGCATGTTGAAGAGCCCGCCGCCGACGACGCCGGCCATCGTGCGCATCATCTTGACGTCCCAACGGAGCGTCGGATCGAACGCCAGCACGTCGGATCCGTTCACCACCAGTGACTCTCCCGCGAGCGCGAGCACGGTGACCTTCTTGCCGCCGTCGGCGAGGTACAGGCTGCCGGATCCCTCGGCCTTCGTGAGCGGGGTTCCCTCGCCGGTGACCGCGCGCTTCAGCATCCGGCCGATGCCGTGCTCGAGCACTCCTTCGCGCGTGAAGCGGATACCGCCCACGTACGCGATCATCGATCCGGTCTTGGTCCATACGTGCCCGCCGAGGTTCACCTCGAGCACGCGCTCGCTCTCGAGCTCGAAGCGGCCATGACCTCGATCGCGCTCGGCGGCGCGCTGGACGAATTCGGCAAGCGTGTGGCTGGGCATGGAGGTGATGGTATGTCCGAGCTCGCGCCACCTCAAGCTTGCCGGCCCGCTTCCCGGCCTCAGCTGCCCTTCAGGTTGGCAAGCTTCCGGGAGACGAAGTCGAGGTGGTGGTCGACATGGTGCGCGTAGATCTCGACGATCTGAAGGAGGGTGACCTTGCCTCGCTGTGTGTGCACCCCGACCCGCGCGAATGCCTCGCGCGGGAGCGATCGGAGCCAGCGCGCGGTGAATCGCCGGTTCGCCTCGAAGAGGTCGAGCACCTCGTTGAGGTCGGCGCGGTCGCTCGGCAGCCGGTCGATGAACGCGTTCTCGTCGTACGCGACGAGCAGCGGGCAGTCCTCGGCCACGATCCGCCGCATGCGATGCGTCGACGCCAGGTCACTGTCGAGGAGGTGCACGGCGTTCTCCATGATGCTCCACTCGCCGGGCCCGATGCGGCGATTGAGCACTTGCGCGGGGATGCCGCTGCATGCAGTTCGAAGCTTGTGGGCGCCGCATTCGTAGGAGGCAACGGCAGTATCGATTGGGTCCATGGAGGAGATCGTATCGCGGGCCCCGTTGCGACTGCATCCACCGACGTACCGACAGCGCTGCCGTGGAGTCGCGGTGGGATACGCCGCGACTCTCGAGCAGACGACCGAGCCCGCTGCTGCGTCCCGCGTTGGTATCGTCTCGGCAGCGATGCTACGATGTGTCCGTCGATCAGCCTCGACTGGCGTCGGCGCCCGATGCGCGAGCCAAACAGGATCGATTCCATCAGGAAAGAGCCCATACATGAGCACTTCGCCCGCGTCCAACGCCGCTGACTTCATGACCGTCCCGGTCCGCCACGGGATGTTCTGTTGGTTCGAGCATCACAGCGATGTCCCCGAGCGCGCGGTCGAGTACTGGACAGCACTCGTCGGCGGCGAGCACGCTGCGGTACCGCTCCCGTGCGGCAACATCATGCACCTGATGAACTCCGGGGCGCATCACCGTTGGTCGCTTCGCGCGTTGGCAGGCTGCCCGGCGCAGCTCATCGAGCGTGGACCGCACTGGCTTCCGTTCGTCGCAGTGGACGACACCGATGCCGCTTTCGCCCGTGCGCTCGAACGTGGCGCGCGCTGCGTGACGGCGCCGAACGACAACGGCATGGGCCGCGGTGCGATCATCGAGGATCCGCATGGTGCGGCCCTCGGGCTGTTCACGGCAGCGCCTGGCGCGACCGACGGCGTGAACCCGCACGGCCACGGATTCATGTGCTGGTGCGAATTGGTCACGCCCGATCCGAAGGCGAGTGCCGATTTCCTTGCGCACGTCCTTGGATGGACCGCAACCGAGAGGGAGATGGGCGCCTTCACGGTGACGATCGCGCACGCCCACGGCCACCCGGTCGCGAGTCTCTGGAAGCGTTGTGACGACGATGCGCATCCGTGGAAGCGCGCACGGTGGTACCCATACGTGCAAGTCAACTCGATCGAGCTCGCCGCGGCTTCCGCAAAGGCGCTCGGTGCCACGTTGCCGTGCGACCTCATGCCGATTCCAGGCGTCGGCCGATGGCAACCCACCTTCGATCCAGCCGGCTGTGAGACGGCGCTGCTCGAACCGGCACAGTCGGCGCCGAAAGGCCAGTGACTTTCCCGTGTGTGGCAATGCGGTCCACGAGCGCTTGTTATTGGCCTCCGGTTCATAGATCTCTTCGGCGGTGCTTCCCTGCACGCGGCGTTGGAGGGCGTGGATTCCCTCCGTCCGGCGGGCGTACCCCCAAAATTTGCGTTTCGTAACTTGCTCCTTTCTGAACCCGGGTTAAGTTTGCGGAGCGGGTTCGGTTCCCTCCGGCTCGCGGTCTGATCTTCACGTGCCCGTCCCGCACTCCCCGCGGTCGGGAACCCAAGTTCCTTGATGCAACGAACTTGCATCACTCTCAGAGCTCCCTCTGAGTGTCCCTTTCTGGAGATTCCGAAGATGTTCACTCGTATCGCTCTTTCCGTGGCGGCCTCCGCACTGCTCGCCGGTGTTGCCCTGCAGGCCCACGCGGCCCCCGGCGTCACCACCTTCAACGACGCAATCAACGACATCGACCCGGGCATCTCGACCGCCAGCGGCACCCTTGACCTGGTCAAGATGGAAGTGTCGAACACCGCCACCGACGTGGTGTTCCAGCTCACGGTGAACGGCAACATCGGCAGCACCGACTGGGGCAAGTTCATGATCGGCATCGCCAACAACAAGGGCTACGGCACCAGCAGCAGCGATGGCTGGGGTCGCCCGATCACCATGAGCGCCAACGGCGGCATGACCAACTGGATCGGCAGCTGGGCGGATAGTGGCGGCGGTGCGGAGAACCGCAGCAACCAGACCAGCTGGGGCCTGACAGGCGCCACCTACAACGGCAACTTCGGCGGGTTCTCCCTGTCGGCCGGTGCGCAGAGCACGATCACCTACACCGTGTCGATCGCCAGCCTCGGCATGTCGATCGGTGACACCTTCAGCTTCGATGCTTACAGCTCCGGCGGCGGCGACGGCGACAGCGCCGTTGACGCGCTGGCGAACCCCAACGTCGCCATCACCAGCTGGGGCCAGGCCTACGACTCGGGTGCTTCGAACAGCTTCAGCTACACGCTGAGCGCCGTTCCGGCCCCGGGTGCGATCGCACTGATGGGCGTCGCTGGCCTGCTGGGCCGCCGTCGTCGGGCCTGAGTCGCCCTCGTCTGCCTTGAATTCAACCCCGGTGCGGGCACCTGCCCGCATCGGGGTTATTCTTTGCGCGGCGGAGCACGCATGCAGATCCTGGGAATCTCCGCATTCTTCCATGACAGCGCGGCCGCCCTCGTGTGCGACGGGCGCATCGTGGCCGCGGCGCAGGAGGAGCGCTTCACGCGCCGCAAGCATGACGAGCGCTTCCCGAAGAACGCGGTGGCGCACTGCCTGCAGCGGGCGGGCATCGACGCAGGCCAGCTGGACGCGGTGGTCTTCTACGAGAAGCCGATCCTGAAGTTCGAGCGCATCCTCGAGACCTCGCTTGCCTTCGCGCCGCGCGGGTTCGGGTCGTTCGTGCGGAGCATGCCGCAGTGGCTGCAGAAGAAGCTGCACCTGCCGCGGGAGATCGATGCCGGGCTCGGGGGCGCATACACCGGGCCGCTCTTCTTCACGACGCACCATGAGTCCCACGCGGCGAGCGCGTTCCACCCGAGCCCCTTCGAGGAGGCGGCCATTCTTACCCTCGACGGCGTGGGCGAATGGACCACGGCCAGCTGGGGCGTCGGGCGGGGCAACACGATCGAGCTGCGGCAGGAGCTCCGCTTCCCGCATTCGCTCGGGCTGCTCTACAGCGCGTTCACCTACCACTGCGGCTTCCGCGTCAACAGCGGCGAATACAAGCTGATGGGCCTGGCACCCTACGGCGTGCCGCGTTTCAAGGACCTGATCCTGGAACGGCTGGTGCGCGTGAACGACGACGGGTCGTTCTGGATGGACCAGCGGTACTTCAACTACTGCGCGGGCCTGACCATGACCGGCCCGCGCTTCAGCGCGCTGTTCGAGGGCCCGCCGCGTGACCCGGAGAGCCGCCTGACCCAGCGCGAGATGGACCTCGCCGCAAGCATCCAGGCGGTGACGGAGGAGATCGTCCTCCGCATGGCGCGCCACGTGCATGCGCAGACGGGCCAGCGGAACCTGTGCATGGCCGGCGGCGTGGCGCTGAACTGCGTCGCGAACGGCCGGCTGCTGCGCGAGGGGCCGTTCGAGCGCCTGTGGATCCAGCCGGCGGCGGGCGATGCGGGCGGGGCGCTCGGCGCCGCGTTGATGCACTGGCACGGGCATCTGGGCAAGCCGCGGGTCCCGCAGGCCCACGATGCGCAGCAGGGCTCGTACCTGGGCCCCGACCACTCCGACGAGGAGATCCGCACGGCGCTCGACGCGATGCATGCGGTGCACGAATCGCTCGACGACGCGGCGCTGGCCGAGGCCGTGGCCGCGGAGCTTGCCGCCGGCCGCATCGTGGGGCATTTCTGGGGTCGCGCGGAATTCGGCCCGCGTGCGCTCGGCCACCGTTCGATCCTCGGGGATCCCCGCGATCCCACCATGCAGCGGCGCATGAACGTGGCGATCAAGTTCCGCGAGTCGTTCCGGCCCTTTGCGCCGGCGGTGATGGCGGGCCGGCAATCGGAGTGGTTCGACCTCGAGGCGGAGAGCCCGTACATGCTGCTGGTGGCGCCCGTGGCGGCGCGCCACCTGCGCACGCCGGAATGCGCGGGTGACCAGCCCGTGGGCATCGACAAGCTGAAGCAGCTCCGCAGCGTCGTCCCGTCGATCACACACGTGGACAATTCCGCGCGCGTGCAGACGGTGGATGCATCCACCTCGCCGCGCTTCCACGCCATCCTGGAGGCCTTCGAGCGCCGCACCGGATGCCCGGTGCTCGTCAACACCAGCTTCAATATCCGCGGCGAGCCCATCGTGCACGACCCGGGCGATGCGTACCGCTGCTTCATGTTCACCGACATGGACGTCCTAGTGGTGGGAAACCGCATCCTGCGCAAGGAGCGGCAGCCGCCGATGCCGGGCGCGGAGGAGTACAAGCATTCCTTCAAGCCGGACTGAGGCCGTGCCGATGACCTGATGCGGAGCAACTGCCCATGAAACGACGATCCTTCATCTCCGAACTCGCCGGCTTCGTGCTCACGCACAAGGCCTACCTGCTCATCCCGGTGCTGATCGTCCTGCTCCTCGTGGGTGTGCTGATCATCGCCGGCGGCAGCTCGATCGCGCCGTACATCTACACCCTGTTCTGACCGACGCCGTCCGCCCATGATCACCATCGACTGGAATCCCTCGCCTTCGGAACTCCGACGCTGGGCCGTGCGAACGGCGCTGGCGCTCGGCGTGATGGGCGCGCTGTTCCAGTTCGTGGACTGGGGCGTATTCCGCGCCGCGCATCCGATGGGCCGCGTGCTATGGACCTTCGGTGCGTTTGCGCTTCTCACCGCCGGAACCGGCACGCGGATCGGCCTGCCCGCCTACTGGGCGTGGATGGGCTTCGCGTGGACGGTCGCCACCTTCGTCGGAACGGCCGCGCTTGCGATCGTGTTCTTCCTGGTGATCACGCCGCTTGCGGTGGGCGCGCGGCTCGTGGGTCGCGATCGCCTGCAGCTGCATGCGCCGCCGGCGGGGCAATCCATGTGGAAGCCGCTCTCCCGTACGCACCATGATCCGGAGCGACAGTTCTGATGCCGGCCGATGCCACTGCAACCGCGCCGGATGCGCAGCCCTTGCCCACGTGGAAGCGCGCGCTGTTCATGGCGATCACGCTGAGCCTGCCGCTCGTCCTCCTGGCATTGATCGAGCTTGGCCTGCGCCTCTTCGGATGGGGCGGCTATCCCGAGTTCATCCGCGGCGTAGGCACGCTTCCTTCCGGTGCGCAGCTCTGCATCGTGGAGCCGGCGGCCAGCAAGCCGTATTTCTTCGCCAATCCGTCGCGCCCCGGGTACGCGGAGCAATCGAGCTTCTGCATGCCCAAGCCCGCGGGCACCGTGCGCATCGTGCTGATCGGCGAATCGGCGGCGAAGGGCTATCCGCAGCCCCCGAACCTGGCGATGTCGGCGTTCCTGAAGGCCATGCTCTCCGACACATGGCCCGACCGGCGCGTGGAGGTGGTGAACATGGGCACCACGGCCATCGCCAGCTTCCCGCTCGTCTACCAGGTGCGCGACGCGCTGCGCTACGACCCGGACCTCTTCGTCTTCTACGTGGGCAACAACGAGTTCTTCGGCGCCTACGGCACTGCCTCGATCAATGCGTCGGGCACGCAGCCCACCTGGGTGCTACCGCTGATGCGCGCGGCCCGCGGGCTGGCGCTCGTCCAGGCGGTCGAGGGCATGCTGCGCAGCGGTGCCGACGAGAACCGCACGCTGATGGAGCAGATGATCGGGCAGACGGTGATCGCCTCCGACTCGCCGTTGCGCACCGCGGCGGCGCGCAACCTGCAGACGAACCTGGAGCGCATGCTGGCCGACGTGAAGGCGGCCGGAGTGCAGGCGCTGGTGTGCACCACGGCCAGCAACGAGTCAGGGCTGGCACCGCTGGGCGAGGACGACCAGGCTGGGCTCGATGCGGCGGGCCAGGCGGACGTGGCGCGCCTTGCGGCGGCTCCGCCGGCGGCCGGTGCAGTCGACGCGCTGCGCGCGGCGGCCGCACGTGCGCCCGGCAGCGCCAGGACGCAATTCGCGCTGGCGCGGAGCCTGCAGGCCTCGGGCGACGCCACGGGGGCAAGGCAGGCCTTCCTGCGTGCGCGCGACCTCGACACCATGCCGTGGCGCCCGACCAGCCAGACCGAGCAGGCGATCCGCGACGCGGCCGCGTCGCAGGGCGCGGTGCTGTGCGACGTGGCCGCGCGGTTCCGGGATCTCTCGCCCGAGGGTGCCACCGGCTGGGATCTGCTCGACGACCACGTGCATCCCTCGCTGCACGGTCAGGCCGAGGTGGCGCGCGCCATCGTGCAGTGCATGTCCGGGCTGCCCAAGGAGCTTGCGGTGGATGCTGCGGCGGTGTCCGCGCTTCCCGGCTGGAAGGATTACGCCGATCGCCTGCGTGCCAACGAATGGGACGCGTACCGGGTGAACCACACGCTGCGCACGCTGTTCGGTATTCCGTTCATGAAGCGGAGCAATGCCGCGGCCTTCGAGCGTTTCGACGGCGCGTGCCGGGCCTTCGAGGCCACCATGTCGCCCGGCGTCCGCACGGCCGCGAGCGAGTGGCAGTCGAGCATTCCGCACGCCGGAGGCCTGCGCCCGATCACGGGCATGGTGGCCCGCGCGCTGCTGCGGGAGGACAAGGTGGGCGCGGCCCGTGCGCTCTACGAGATCGCGCAGCTGCAGGTGCCCGCGTACACGTCGTGGCGCCTCGAGTACATCTACTTCACGCTGGCGTGCCGCGAGAAGGAGCGTGGCTCGCTCACCGAGCAGGATCGCGCCGAAGCGGCGGCGGCGATCGCCGAGGGGGATTTCCTCCTCGGCAGCGGATTCTCCGAGTCGGGCCTGACCGAGCGCTACGTCGGTCGCCTGCACCAACTTCGCGGCGAGTGGGCCGAGGCCATCCCGCCGCTGCTGGCCGCGCGCCCGCGCATGCGGGCCGAGGACCTGGTCGCCTGCGACCAGGCGCTGTTCATGTCGTACGTGCGCACGGGAAACGCTGCGGCCGCCCGCGCGCTCGCTGAGGAAGGCATGCGCAGTTCCGGGCGCTTCGCGTCGGTGTACCGGCAGCTTCGCAGCCAGCTGGGGCCGTGATCGGGCGGGGGCCCGTCAGCCGCCCGCCACCAGCACCACCAACCGCCGCGCCCGTGCGGACAGGACGTCGGACCGGCGCACGCTGTCGGCATCCCTCGTCTCCGTGGCCCGGATCTGCGAACCGCTCGCATGGCTGATGGGCTGGCGCCGTCGCCGGGCCAGAACACCTCGGCGTTCATGGGTCGTGGGTTGAGGGACCTTTTCCGTGGCACCGACGCCGATCGCTTGGCCATACTGCTCTTCATCGGCGCGCCCCATCGGCGGGTCACCTGACGCATGCCGAAGCAACCGAATCGCAGGAGGGAACGCAATGCAACCGCCACGAATCCTCGGAATCCTCGTGTTCGTGGCTGGAGTCGTCCTGTTGATCTTCGGTGTCGCGGAGATGGACTCCTTCCGTTCCCAGGTCTCCAACTTCTTCACCGGCTCTCCCACGGACCGCGCGGTGTGGCTGACCATTGGCGGGGTGGTTTGCATCTTCGCCGGCGGCACTTCGGCGATGTTCCTCGGCCGTTCCGTCGTCCGCTGAATCCGGCAGATCGACGGGCCAGGCGTCGTTCTGGCGTTCGATGCCGTGGTTGCGTGGCTTGCCGGCAAGGCGACGCCCGCAATCTCGCACACCCACGCGACAGGGCATCACCATCAAGAACGCCCATTCGCGCTCCTGACCCGCCGCCCGGCGCAGCTGAGCTGAACGTCCAACGGTCAGCGTTCAACGCTGAACGGCCACCGGTCACGGTGGGGCGCGTTCGGCGCCGCCGCCGCCGGCCGGATCGACCGTTGTCACCACGATGCCCAGCCGCGAGAGCTTGCCAGAGGCTGACCGATCGACCTTGACGCCGACGCGCCGCGAGCCGTCGGGTAAAAGGCGCCGGGCGCCTGTGGGTTCCTTCGAGGTCATGCTCGATGGTGCCCCGCTGACCGCACCGGTCGCGAGGTCGATGAAGCGCACGGAGTGCCCATGCAGTTCATCGTCGGGGTTGAAGCTGCTCGATGTGAACTCCACGGCGACCCGGTCGTCCGTGGTGAGCCAGGCGCGTCGAAGCCCCCGGCTGCCCTCCGCGAATTCACCGGCGAGGGGGATGACGCGAACGTCGGCGTCGCCGATGACCGTCAGTTCACGCAGCGCGATGCCTTGGTTCGTTTGTTCCGCGGCGACCGTGACGGCGCGTACGCGCGGGTCGGTTCCGAGTGCTGCGATCGTGGGCCCGATCTGCCACGCCGCCGGCGGGCCGGCGGTGCCGGTGGCGCGACCTCGTCCGTGGCCAACCGTGCGTACGGTGCCCGTCTCGGGATCGATCGCCATCACGGCGGTGTCGACGATGGCGGTGCCGTCGTCGCGCGTGCTGTACGCGGACCCCGTGAATTGCAACAGTGCCACGAACTCGCGATCATCCGGCGACCAGCCGCAGATTGTCGGAAATCCTGTGCCCGCAGGAGCAAGGTCAACCGAACCACTGCGGCCGCTGACGGTGTCGAGCCAGGCGACGCGCGGCACCCATTCGGTGTCGGGTGAGTATTCGATGCATGCGACCGCGGTGCCGTCGGCACGCGCCACCCATTGGTTGCCGCTTCCGGTGAGGATGGCGGAGCTCTCCAGCCGAAGGCCATCGGCGTCGACACGGATGACATCGAGCCGGAGCTTGAGCCGCTCCGGCTCGTCGATGGTGGAGCGACGCCACCATGGCCAGTTTGGCACCGCAGAAGCTGCCGCGACCGGCCACGCCGGGGGTTTCAGCCGCCTTGACTGCGGGGGCGCGATCGACGTGAGGAACAGCGCGACGCCGCACCCAACCGTGACGAGCGCCGGCACGCCGACCCGTGCCATCCGCAGGCCGCTGCCTCTGCCGGCCGTGACGCCGCGCCCATCGAGCGGCAGGCCGCACTCGGGGCACCGCGGCGAGCTGGGGCGTTCGCCCGGCACGGCGTTGAGGTCGTGGTTGCAGCGCCGACAGTAACTGCGGCCGGCGACACGGGGACGGCGCACGATGCGCGCGACGCCGATGATGATCGCCAGGACGCCGGCGACCACCAACATCGCGCCGATGTCCGGCCGCGCTGCGTCCAGGAGCGGCCATACGCGTGGGTCCACCGTGCGGGAGACGAAGATTCGGCTGCCGTCCTCCGACCAGCGAAACTCGTTGATGCCGGTGCCCCACGTGGAACCGGCGTCGGGCAGGTCGATGGACCATGCGTCGGGAGCAGGGCGTTTAATGCCGTGGTCGCGTGGCATGCTGGTGAGGGTACGGGCACGTGCGGCGGAGGGTTGCGCGTACGCCTGCAGGCCGCGGCTTTCGTCGGCCCGGTGCTGGACTTGACAAAGGTATCCCATAGGATACACTCTGAGCGTGCGCGTCAGGATGACGACCGTCTACCGGGACTGGATCAACGGCTTGCGTGATCACGTGGCACGCGCGCGGATTCAGGTTCGCGTGGATCGGCTCGTGTACGGCAATCCCGGTTCTCATCGTGCCCTCCGCGAGGGCGTTTCGGAACTGAAGATCGATGTTGGACCCGGCTATCGGGTGTACTTCACGGAGCGTGCAGGGGAGTTGATCATCCTGCTTGCTGGTGGTGACAAGTCCACCCAGCGCCGCGATGTGCAACGCGCGATCGAGCTTTCCCGCAATCTGCCATAGCCGCACAAGGAAACCGCCATGCAACGTACGACCAGAAGCAGCAACACGAAGACCGTCCTCGCCAAGGCCAAAGCTCCGCGCCGCGGTACCGGTCACACCCACACGGTTGTCTACGACGTTTCCAAGCAGTTGCGGACGCCGAAGGAAATGGCTGCCTACCTCGAGGCCTGGCTTGTCGAGGCGCCCGACGACGCAGCCGGCATCGCCCGCGCGCTCGGTGACATCGCCCGCGCCGTTGGCATGAGCAAGGTGGCGAAGCAGTCTGGCCTCAGCCGCGAGAGCCTGTACAAGGCGCTCAGCGAGGACGGCAACCCGAGCCTCGACACGATCCTGCGCGTGGCGCGCGCAGTGGGTGTTCGGTTTCACGCGTCTGCTGCGTGAGGGCGCACTACACGATCCCGGACCGCTTGCCCGTGCTCAGGTTGAACACGAGCCCCAGCAGGAACAGCACGAGGAACACGAAGAACAGGATCTTCGCGAATTCCATGGACTGTCCGGCGATGCCGGTGAAGCCGAGCACGCCGGCGACCAGCGCCAGAATCAGAAAGACGATCGCGAATCGGAGCATGGTTGCTCTCCTGTGTTGGGTGCCCGGCGGCAGGCATTGCGTCGCCGCCGGGCGGACCGTGCCTGCTCACTTGGCCTGGAAGCTGAACTTCTGTCCGCCGATCGACGCCTCGAACATCAGGCCCGACTCGTCCATGGTGAATACCGCCACGCCATTGGAGTACTTCGCGTTGGCGCCCGCACCCGACTTCAGCGCCACGGTGCAGGCCGCGAGCGCCAGCGACATGTACTTGGTGGCCTGTTCGAGCATTCGGTTCATGGTGAGATCCTTCCGTTGGGAGAGTGAAGGATGCCATCATCCGTGAGCCCCGGAGACGCGAAACAATCCTCGATCGTTGCGCGGGAACAGGAAACAGGCCCCCCGGAGGCATCTGCTCGCGTTGCGATGAGTCGCGCGAAACTCGGTTCCGTCTACTTCGAGGACTTCTTCGCCGCCTTCGCGGTGGTCTTCTTGGTGGTCTTCTTGGCGGACTTCTTCGATGGCTTCTTCGTGGGCTTGCTCGCCGTCTTCTTCGCGGCATCTGCCGGCTTCAGCTTCTTCCCGTCCGGCCGGCGCCCCGTGCTCGCAAGCGTCTGCACGTAGCGCTCCACGTACGCCTTCGCCGGCGTGCGGCGGATGGCCTCGCCGATCACGTCGAGCGCGGCGTCCTCCACCTTCGTGAACCGGACGCAGCATCCGCCCATGTCCAGCTTCTTGCCGGTCTTGGCCCAGGCCTTCTGGAACCACGCCCGTTCCTTCTTGTCCGAATAGACGCTCATCAGATAGACGGTCAGCTTGTTCTTCTGGCTCGACAGCGCAGCCATCATCAGCGGCTTGCTCGGGTCGCAGTGGTAGCCGAGCGGCCACACGCGGTGCGGCACGGCGTAGCCGATCATGCCGTAGAGCATGGATTCCTCGTAGTGCTTGTCGAGGTTCCGGCGGATCACGGTGCGCACCGCCTCGATGCCGGCGCGGCGATCCGCGGGGAGGGACGCCAGGTACGCCGTGACGGTGGTGGCCTTGCTCTTCATGGCCGGAGACTAGTGGGCTCCATCAGCTGTCCGCTTCCGAACCGTGGCGATTGGCCATCCGACGCGCTGTCTCCGCGCAAAGCATCGTCTCGGACCAATCTGGGTGCTGTGCCTGCACGCCGGCGCGGACGAGCGTGACTGCCGAGCGCCACATGGCATCGAGCGCGGCAAGCCGCGCGCCCGGGGATTGCGACCGCAGCACGGCGATCATGGCCGGGTCGCAGCGATCGTCAACGGGGTGTTGGTGGCGGTTTTGATGCATACGGCGCTGGAGCATTTTATCGAGGGGCGTCATCCGCATCCCACGGAGACGCGGAAAATCGGGCCAAGTGCCATCCGCCCGGCCTCCCCACGCAGGTGACCCGCGACCATCGATGCCTCGGATCGTGCCCACGCCACCGCGGTACGTTCCCCGCATGCCGAACCTCCGCGCCCTCGTTGCCTGCCTGCTGCTCATCCCGCTTGCCGCCTGTGCGTCGCAGGGATTCGAGGTGGCCGCGCACACGCAGACGGTGTCGTACCGCGAGCACATGGATCCGTTGCTCATCGTGGCGGCCTCGCCGCCCACGTGCGCGACGCTTCCGCCGATGACGCCGACCACGTACGGCGGCCTGATTCCGCTTGCGGACATGTCGTTCCTGCTTGCCATGCGCTCGGCGGTGCCCGGCAACACCATCATGTCCTCCGGCGAGACGATGGCGCGCATGAACGCGGCGGGCATCGCGGGCGACTGGCAGCTGCTGGCCCGCGACTACACCGCGAGCGGGATCCTGGACCAGGCGCGCCTCTCGAAGATCGGCAAGGCGCTCGGCGTCCGTCACCTGGTGATGCCGATGCTCGGCTACATCACCACCAACGAGGACGGCCAGCTGCAGCCCTTCATGATCACCATCTTGCGGACGTTCTGGGTGTCCATCTGGGCATCGCTCCAGGTGTGGGACGCCGAGACGGGTGCCATCGAGTGGGTTTCCACGGGCTACTGCACCATTGCCACCGAGGTGCCCCTGGTGTCCGGGTACCCCATCCACCAGGCGCTGCAGACGGCGTGGACGCAGATGATCGATGACCTGGTGAAGAACCGGCGCGGCTCGCGCTTGCGCGAGAAGCTGCCGCGCTCGGCGTTTGATCCGGTGCCGGTGCCGGACGCGGGGCAGGGTGCCAGCGCGGCGCCGGGCGCGGCGATCCGCTGAAGTGCCGCGCAGCGTGCACGGACCATGCCACATCCGTAGCATCCCGCCTGCCGCCGACGGAATGGCGGCCATCGCCTTGCACGGAGTTCGCACATGCTGAAGTCGTTCCTGATCGTTCCGTTGGCATGCGCCGCATGCCTGTTCGCGCCTGCCGGCTGCGCGCAGCCCACGGCTGCCACGCCTGCGTCCTCTGCGCTCGAGGTGCGCCACGTGCAGCCGCCGGACCTTTCCGATGCGCACCTGGGTAAGCGCATCCTGTGCGAGCGACCCATGCGCCACGGCGCGCCGCGCCTCTGCGTGGAGCAGGTGGGCGACAAGGTGGTGGCCCACGACTACGGGCACGGCGGCAGCGGCTGGACGCTGGCGCCCGGCAGTGCCGAGTACGTGGACGGCCTGCTGATCAGCTCGCCGCTGGCCAAGGACCTGCGCACGGACACGCCCATCACGGTGATCGGCGCGGGCGTCATCGGCCTGTTCACGGCCTACGACCTCTGCCAGAAGGGCTACACCAACATCACCGTCATGGCCGAGCGATTCGACGGCCTCACCTCGCACAACGCCGGCGGGCTGCTGGCGCCGGTCTCCATGGACAACGACGCCACCATGCAGGCCGTGATCGAGCGCATCGGCCTCGATGCGTACCGCTTCTACGCGCAGGTGGCGCGCGGTGAGCATCCGCACTTCAAGACGGGCGCCGTGATCGTGCCTGCCTACTTCGACGACCGCAAGGAATCGGGCCTGGAGCCGTACGTGGGCAAGGTGATGAAGCCGGCCAAGGACGTGATCCTCGATTTCGGCACCGGCACCACGCGGCGCATGGTGGCGTACGACGACGGCATCTTCATCGACACGGCGGTCATGATGCAGTCGCTCACCGACTGGCTGAAGCCGCGCGTGAAGTTCGTGAAGCGGAAGGTCGAGCGACTCTCCGACGTCGAGACGCGCTTCATCGTGGACTGCGCGGGCCTGGGCGCGGGGGCCCTGAACGGCGACGCCGCCGTGGTGCCGGTGCAGGGGCACCTCGTCATGCTGAAGGACCAGGACCGGTCGACGCTCCAGCACATGATCCTCGTCTACTTCGGCGAGGGGAAGACAGCCTCCGGCATGAAGGTGAAGCGGTCCTTCTACCAGTTCCCCAAGCACCTGCCGGAGACGGCCCCCGGCGACGTGGGTGTGGTGGGCGGCACGTTCATCGAGGGCGCCGGCATGGACATGCCCAACGAGGACGAGTTCCGGATCCTCATCGAGAACGCGCGGAAGTTCTACGGGCTGCCGCGCTGAGCGGCGGGCGCGGGTGGCAGCTGGCTTCCGGGCCGCTACCATGCCGGGCCCGAGATGCTGCGCCACGCCCTCCACGCCAAGCTCCACCACGCCACGGTCACGTACTGCGACGCCGACTACGTGGGGTCGATCACGATCGACCGCGACCTGCTTGACGCGAGCGGGATGCGCCCCAACGAGAAGGTGCTCGTGGCCGACTGCGACAGCGCGGCGCGCTTCGAGACGTACGTCATCCCGGGTGAGCGCGGCTCGGGCGTGATCGGCGTGAACGGCGCCTGCGCCCGGCTTTCCGGCATCGGCCACAAGCTGATCGTGATGAGCTTCTGCATGCTCTCCGACACCGAGCTGGCCGTGCACCGGCCGCGCGTGGTGATCGTCGCCCCCGGCAACCGCGTCGGGCAGGTGACCGAATACCCGGCGGAGTGAGCGGGGCGAGTGGGCGGGCGCGATTTGTCCAATAACTAACGGCCGTATGCGGGAAGTTGTCGTCCCGCGCGGTGCCACCTGCGGGGAATCATTCGCCGTAGTTCTGCTGGTCGCGAGAAACCCCCGCTGCGCGCCAGAAGATTCGTGAGAAAGTGGCAGTGATGCTTGCGTTGTTGCCGAACTGGGCCACACTGCACGGGTCAGGATCTGCCGCAGATTCCCTCTCTGCAGCGGCAGCCTCCCCTGGCGGTTCCCTTTCCCCCTTTCGAGTTCCCCACATGAAGTCTGTTTCCGCTGTCGCCCTTGTGGCGTCGGCCCTCGTTGCGTCTTCCGCGAGCGCTGGTATCGTCGTCTATTCGAACCAGTCCATCTGGAACGCCCGCGTCGCCACCGATGGCCTCGTGGTCGAGACCGAGACGTTCAACTCCATCGCGGACGGCTACCGTCCGGCACCGTTCGCCGGGTCGACGGCGAGCGTCAACTGGAGCGCGTTCGCCGACGGCGGGCTCTATGTTCAGGACGGCGTGTTCTCGACCGAATTCCCCGACCCCCTCACGTTTACGTTCACCCCCGGCGTGCGCGCGGTGGGCGGCAACTTCTTCGGCGTCGACGCGGAGTTCGCCAATGCCGCGGTCTTCTTCAGCGTGCTGCTGAGCGACGGCACCAGTTACGAGGGCGAGGCCTCCTCGCCCGCCAGCTTCACCGGCTTCCGCTCCACCACGGCAGCCACCATCGCCAGCCTGACGATCAACGTGGAGAACGCGGTTGGAACCGGCGCGGTGTACCCGAGCGTCGACAACCTGTACTTCGGCGTGCCTGCGCCCGGCGCGGTGGCGCTCCTCGGCGTGGCAGGATTGGTCGGCAGCCGTCGCCGCCGCTGACGCACGCTGGGTGATTCAACAAAGATTCGACGACAGGAGGCCCTGCGCCTCCTGTCGTTCTTTTTGCGATGCTCAGCGCGGCGTGCTCACGCCGGCATCCGAAGGTAGAGCGGCACCGCGCCGACATCCACGAATCCGATTCGCCGGTAGACGGGGTGGCCTTGGTCGGAGGCCTGGAGTACGCCCACGCGGTAGCCCTGGCGATGCGCGATCCGCAGCGGTTCCGCGGTGGCGAACGCTCCGAGGCCCTTGCCGCGTGCTTCGGGCAGCGTTGCCACGGCGTAGATGCCGGCGACGCCGTCGCCGAGCACGCACACAGAGGTGCACACGGGTGTGCCGTCCTTCAGGATCCAGAAGTACTGGATGGACGCGTCGTCCGCGGTCTCTGCGCCGAGGCCGCCGGCGAACGCGGGTCCGGTCCGTGGCGGAAGGCCGTATCCCTGCGCGAACGCGGTCGCCCACGCCTCGCGTTGCTGCGGGCTGTTGGCGCGGGCGAACACGTAGCCCGCGGGCAGGGTGGTGGTGCGGAGCTCCTCGATGTTCACCGCCATGGCGGTGAGCCCGCCGTGCGGCACGAACCCGTTGGTGGCCAGTTCCGTTGCGACGTCGCCTGCGACGGGGGCATTGAAGATCATGGCCGACGGCGCGCCGCTCTGCATGAAGGGGCTGATGGCGGTCCGCAGGCCTTCAGCGTCCGGGTGGTCCGCCATGCAGGCGAAGTTGCTGAACGGGTGCGACTCACCGGTGGCGAGTCGGACGAAGCGCGGGTCGAGTGTCACCGCGGGGCCGCCCATGATGCGGCGGAACGTGTCGCCGGCATGCCGGATGACCAGGTGCTCCAACGGATGGCCGATGGCGGCCATCGATGGGTGGATGTGCGACATCATGGCGCCATCCTACGGGTGGCGCCATGATGCGCATGCGGATGTTCGTACGCGATTCAACCGCGGCGGCGGCGGGCCGCAAGCCCCGCGAGGCCAGCGATGGCAAGCACGCCCGGCGCCGGCGTGGTGACCACCGACGAGAAGCCCGGCAGCTGCCGCGTGGATTCGTCGCCGTTGGACCACATGCCGAGCGGCGAATACGGCGGCGGGTTGCCGTTGAAGTAGCTGTAGATGTTGAACGCCGTGCCGGTGGCGCCGCTGAGCGCGGAGCCCGTCAGCATGTTGTCGAACTCGCCCACGGTGAGCGTGTCGAGGTTGAAGTTGAACATCACGCCGCTGATGGTGCGGCTGACGCCGCCGATCGACTGCACGGAACCGCCGGTGATGACGGTGTCGGTGTAGATGTCGGTGGCGCCGTCGACGAGGCGAATGGTCCAGTTGGTGAGGTTGGTCTCGTTGATGACGCCGCTGGTGGCATTGGTGGACCAGTCGACGACCACCTGCGTGACGAAGGGCTTGGTCAGCGTGTAGGGCGTGGTGAGCGTGTACGTGGTGGTGTAGACGCCGGCGGTCGCGCCGGAGGCGGCGGCGAGCGCGAGGGTAAGGGAGGCGAGGATTCCGGAACGGCTGGTGGAATTGATGGTGGTGTGCATGTGTTTGCCTGCACACTCATAGTCGTAAAGCGCGGGCGGAACCGATCACCGGGGTGCGAAATTGCCCGGGGTTATGGCCCGGTCTGCGTGGATTCGAGCCAAGCGTCGCGCGTTCACGCGCCGCGTGCGCCGTATTGCGCGCGGTACGCGGCGATCCGCGTGCGGTCCGCGTCCGTCAGGCGGGTGCCCAGGTGCTCGACCACCTCGTCGATGGTGACGATGGCGGCGGTGGGCATGGCGAATTCGGCGCCCACCTCGGCCAGGGCGGAGCGCGTGGAGGCGTCGCTCGCGCGCTCCTGGCGATCCACCGAGACAACCAGGCCCGCCAGCTGGATCTTGGCGGCGGCGCGCAGGAGCGGCACCGTCTCACGAATGGACGTGCCCGCGGTGGTCACGTCCTCGACGATCAGCACGCGGTCGCCGTCCTTGAGCGGGCGGCCCACCAGGAGGCCGCCTTCGCCGTGGTCCTTCGCTTCCTTGCGGTTGAAGCAGAACTCCACCTCGCGGCCGCGCTCGGCGAACGCCATGGACACGGCCACCACCAGCGGGATGCCCTTGTACGCGGGGCCGAAGAGGCAGTCGAACCCGGCCGGGAACGAGCGCTCGATGGCGTCGGCATAGGCACGGCCGAGCCGCGCGAGCTGCGAGCCCGAGCGGTACTTGCCGGTGTTCACGAAGTACGGGGTCTTGCGCCCGCTCTTGGTGGTGAAGTCGCCGAAGGTGAGGACGCCGGCCTCGACCATGAAATCGATGAATTGCCGCTGGTAGTCGTGCATGGCGGCGGGATCGTAGCGGCGGGTAATTCTGGGCGTGGCGCGGTCCGGGCGCGGTTCCTTGCGGCGCGGGCCGCCGCAACGGGTGATAAATCCTCGCATCTTTTTGCTGAAGTGCTTGACTGCGTGCCGCCATCGGCGATCTTTGCCGGATGTTGCCCAATCCTGCAGCGTTCCGTCTGTCCGCCCTTCCGTTTGCGGCCGCCTGTGTCGCCGGATTGACGGCCCCGTCCTTTGCTGCCGGCGGATCGACCGTGGCGCGCGACCTGGCGACGCCACGTGCGACCGCGATGGAATCAACGGTCGCGCCAGACGTCGCCAACGGTGCCGTGGCCGGTCAGGTGATCGACGAGAACTCGGGGCTTCCTTCGTACCTGGTGCAGCTGCGCGCGAAGCCGCGTCGCACCGCGCCGGCGGTGGCGGAGCAGATGATCGATCGCGTGCTTGCCGAGACGATCGGCGGCGCGCGCGTGAAGTTCCGCTACCAGTACGCGGTGGTGGGTTTCGCGGCCTCGATGACGGCGGCGCAGGCGGAGCAGCTGCGCAATCATCCGCTGGTGGCGCGCGTGGAGCCGGACATGGAAGGCGCGCTGGACGGCGGCTTCGGCAGCTCGGCGCCCAACGACCCGAACAGCCCGGATCCATGGGGGCTTCGCCGCATCACGCAGGCCGATGGACTGGCACCCACGTATGAGCCATGCGGTGCCGACGGCAGCGGCGTGACGATGGTGATCGTGGACAGCGGCATCGTTCCCGAGCACCAGGAATTTGCGGGCCGCATTCGCTACGTGGGCAACTTCTACGCAGGCGCCGGTTCGAACGGCGGGCGTGACGTCTACGGCCACGGCACGCACGTGGCTGGCTGCGCGGCGGGCGCGACCACCGGCGTGGCGCCGGGCGCGGACATCGTGTCGCTGGCGATCGCCGGGCCGAACGGGAAGATCTCGAACGCCACGGTGGTGGCGGCGCTGAACTGGGTTGCCATGCCGGGCAACGTGCGGTTGCCGGCGGTGGTGAACATGTCCCTCGGCGGCCCGCACGTGGGAACGCAGAACTGGGTGCCGGAAGAGGCGATCAACACGCTCGCCCTCGCAGGCATCCCGGTGATCGTCTCTGCGGGCAACGACGCCTACCCGGCCACGTGGAACTACCCGTCGGCGTCGGCGTTCGCGCTGTGCGTGGGTGCCACGGACATCGATGATCATCCGGCGGTCTTCTCGAACTACGGTCCGGACGTCGGCATCTGGGCGCCGGGCGTCGGCATCCTGGCGCCGGACTGGCTGCGCGCGCCGGCAGGGCTGAAGCGCGAGAGCGGCACCTCCATGGCGTCGCCGATCGTGGCGGGCGCTGCGGCGCTCTACCTGCAGCGGCATCCGCCGAGCGCTGCCGAGGCGCCCATCAACGTGACCACGCGCACCTACCTGGCGCTCATGGCGGCCGCCGCGCGGGGGAAGCTCACCGACCAATCGGACCCCGGCAAGGTGGCGCCGGGCGGCCACGGCACCCTGGCAGGATCCGCGAACCGCCTGCTGCAGGTGTGCGATGGCGCTTCCGGCCCCATCTCGTGCGGCACGGACGAACCGTGGAGCGACCGGGTGAACTCGCTGATCCTGGGTGACGGCATCACGCCCATCGATGCTTCGCTGACGTGCGTACGCAACGTGCGCCATCCGTCCGCGCCCGTGTCGGTGACGGTGAATGCCGTCAGCGTGGGGATCGGGGTGGACGAGGCCGGCAGGATCGTCGCCGAGGCGCGCGTGAAGATCGTGGATGCTGCCACGCAGAACATCCTGTGGAACAGCGACTGGGCGATCGGGGAGAACGGGCAGGAGCCGTTCGAGACGCTGGCGACGCGCACCGTGCGCGCCACTAGCGTGGCGGGCGTGAACGTGGTGTGGCAGCCCGTGGCCACGGCCGGTGCCGTGGGCTACGGCTACGCGATGACCGCCACCGTGGGCGGCGGTTTCACCGGCGACCTGGACGGCAACGGTGCCGTGGACGGCCCGGACCTGGCGATGCTGCTTGCCGGCTGGGGCCCGTGCCCGCCCGCACCGACGGCCTGCATCCCCGACCTCACCGGCGATGGCGCGGTGGATGGCCGTGACCTGGCCACGCTCCTTGCGGCGTGGGGCCCGTGCAAGCCCGTGCCGCAGCCGGGATACGTGATCGATTGCAACGGCAACGTGGTACTGCGTAACTACTTGGGCGACAACTTGCGTGACGGCCCCGGCACGGCGGTGCGGCCGATGCGGCCGGACCCGATCGGCGCGCCGAACTTCATCTATCCGGTGGTGCTTGATTGCGCCGGGCTCGGCTGGGACTCGGATGCGGGGACCGACGCCGTGGTGACCGACGAAGACACGCGCCCCGGCGCGTGCACGCTGCCCGACGATTCGTGCGTGAGCGCCGGCAGGGCGCAGTGCCGGCAGGCGGGCGGCTACTTCTGGGGCCGCGGCGTGCGCTGCGAGGACGTGCCCGGGTTGGCTTCGTTGGCAACCCTGGTTGGCTGCCGGCAAGGCGACGAGGCGTATGGGCTGCCGATCTCCTCGTTGTCGCCGGACGTGCTCAATCCGAGCGAGAACATCCTGCGCCAGCCGGTTGCGCCGGGGATCACGTCCATCAGCATGATCGAGATGGTCGGTTCGCCGTACAACCGCGCGGACTCCAACTCGATCAAGGTGAATGGATGGACGACTGCTCTCAAGACGAACCGGCCGATGCCGGCCGTCGGTCTGCCGGTGCGTGTCACCGTGGAGTTCCGCGACGGCGGTGCGCCGCTCGTGGTGGATCGCATGGCGTACAGCCAGCCGTACGGTCCGGACGGTGACCTGGCGGGCTTGGGCGCGAATCTGCGTTCGATCACCGTGGTCGGCATCCTGCCGGCTTCGAATCGCGAGGTGCTTTCGGTGGCCGTGCAGGCGATGCCCGAGGGCGCGGACTGCACCTCGACGATGCGCACCATCCGTTGGTACGGACGCGATCTGGCTGCGACCCAGCCTGGCATCGGTGCCGAATACTCGCCCGACTGCGGCGTGACGTGGCTGCCGGTGGCGTTGGACGGCGCGCGCTTCCAGGCGTCGCTGTGCATCACGCGCTGATGATCACCAGCACGCCGCAGAACGCGTCCCGCTCCTGCGGCGCGTAGTCTCCGGCCGTGCCGTTGTCCGCGAGCAATTCGTCGATCTCCGCGCCTGGCCCGCGCCTGGTGCTGGTGATCTGCTGCCTGGCGGCGCTGCCGACGATCGTGCATGCGCTGACGCAGATGCTCTTCGGCGGCGTCATGACCGACATCCGCTCGATGCTTGAGGTGTCGAGCTTCGGCATGGGCGTGATGGCGGCGGCGTTCAACCTGCCGTCAGTGCTGCTGCAGCCCGGCGCGGGCGCGCTCGTCGACCGGCTCGGGGCGCAGCGCATGCTGACGGCGGCCACGGTGGGCTACGCGGCCTGCTGTGCGTGGTTTGCGTTCAGCGGCTCCGCGTCGAACGCCACCGCGGCGCGGCTGGTGATGGGCTCGTTCGCGGCGTTTCTCT
>JBIIJH010000025.1:0-24208 GCA_044233905.1 Phycisphaerales bacterium | reverse complement strand
CATGGTGGACAAGGCCGACGCCGGCGACATCGTCGGGCAGAAGCGCGTCGAGATCCTGGCCGACGACACGGCCTGGACGCTCACCAAGCGCGTCGCCACCGCGAGCGCCGCGCTCCTCGGCGAGGTGCTGCCGCTCGTGAAGCAGGGCAAGGCCCCGCGCACGCCGCAGGACGAATCGAAGGCATTCACCATGGGCGGCCGCACGCCCGCCGACGGGCAGATCGACTGGACGAAGCCCGCCGACGAGGTCCACAACCTGGTCCGCGCCGTGGCGCACCCGTGGCCGGGCGCGTTCACCCACGCCGGTGCGCGGCAGATGATGGTGTGGCGAACCAAGGGTGCGCAGGGCACCGGCAAGCCGGGCGAGATCCTCTCGTCCGACCCGCTCGTGGTGGCCTGCGGCACCGGCGCGCTCGAGATCCTGGAAGGCCAGCCCGTCGACGGCGTCTGGTCCACCGGTGCGCAGCTTGCCAAGGAGCTCAACCTCCTCCCGAGGATGAAGCTCGGCTCGCCCGCCAAGAGCACCCGCAAGAAGACCGTCAAGGTCCTCATCCTGGGCGTCAACGGCTTCATCGGCAGCCACCTCTCCGAGCGCATCCTGCGCGACGAGAACTACGAGGTCTACGGCATGGACCTCAACACCGACAACCTGGGAACGCTGGTCGACCACCCGCGCTTCCACTTCGTCGAGGGCGACATCTCGATCAACCGCGAATGGGTCGAGTTCCACGTCCGCAAGTGCGACGTGGTGCTGCCGCTCGTGGCCATCGCCACGCCCATCGAGTACGTGCGCAACCCGCTGCGCGTCTTCGAGCTGGACTTCGAGGAGAACCTCCGCGTGGTCCGCGACTGCGTGCGCTACAACAAGCGCCTGGTGTTCCCCAGCACGTCCGAGGTGTACGGCATGTGCACCGACGACCGCTTCGACGAGGACACCAGCCCGTGCATCACCGGCCCCATCAACCGCCAGCGCTGGATCTATTCCACCAGCAAGCAGCTGATGGACCGCGTCATCTGGGCCTACGGCGCGCAGCGTGGCCTGAAGTTCAGCCTGTTCCGCCCGTTCAACTGGATCGGCCCGCGCCTGGATTCGCTTGACAGCGCGCGCGTCGGCAGTTCGCGTGCCATCACGCAGCTCATCCTCAACCTGGTCGAGGGCACGCCCATCCTGCTGGTGGACGGCGGCAAGCAGCGCCGCTGCTTCACCGACGTGGACGAGGGCATCGAGGCGCTCTGGCGCATCGTGGCCAACGAGGGCAACACCTGCGACGGCGGCATCTTCAACATCGGCAACCCCGAGAACGAGGCCAGCATCCAGGAGCTCGCGGAGATGATCGTGGCCGCGTTCGAGCGCCACCCGCTGCGCGCGCATTACCCGCCGTTCGCCGGGTACCAGGTCATCGAGAGTGCCAAGTACTACGGCAAGGGCTACGAGGACGTGCAGCACCGCAAGCCGAGCATCCGCAACGCCCAGCGCCAGATCGACTGGACGCCCACCATCACCACCAAGGAGAGCGTGGAGCGCACCGTGGACTGGTTCCTGCAGCAGCATGCGCGCGACAACGGGCTGGTGGCCGACGCCGGCCGCGCACCGCGCGCCCGCACGCCCGCCGGCACGCCGTGAGCATCGGACTGCGCATCGACGTCGATACCTTCCGCGGCACGCGCGACGGCGTGCCGCGGCTCCTTACGATCCTCGAGCGCAGGGGCGTGCGCGCCACCTGGTTCATGACCCTCGGCCCGGACAACATGGGCCGGCACGCGCTGCGGATGCTCAAGCCGTCGTTCGCATGGAAGATGCTGCGCTCCGGCGCGCCGAGCCTCTACGGCTGGGACATCGTGTTCCGCGGCACGCTGGGGCCGGGGCCGGTGATCTCCGCGCGGCTAAAGGACGCGCTGCGACTTCCTGACCGCGCCGGGCAGGAGGTGGCGCTCCATGCGTGGGACCATCACCGTTGGCAGGTGGGTTCCGAGCGGCATGACGACGCCTCGCTGAACGAGGAGCTCGCCCGCGCCAAGCGCGCCTTCGCCGAGGTCTACGGCCGCGAGCCGCACGCCTGCGCCGCGCCCGGCTGGCGCTGCGACGACCGCGTGCTGGCGCTTCCCGCCTCGCAATCCTTCCGCTGGCGCAGCGACGCACGCGGGCCGGCCGTGCCGTTCCTGCCGCACGTGGCCGCGCTTGGCCGCACGCTTGCGCAGCCGCAGGTACCGGTCGACCTTCCCACCTACGACGAGGGCGTCGGCCGCGGTGCCGGCGCCGACGAGCGCTGGAACGACGCGGTGCTCGCGCGGCTTGCCGACGGCGCCCCGCATGTCCTCACCATCCACGCCGAGAGCGAGGGCGGCGCAAAGTCGGCGCTCTTCGAGCGTTTCCTCGACCGCGCGCTTGCCGCGGGCCATTCGTTCGAGCCGCTCGGCGATTGGCTCGCGCGCCAGCCCGCGCCCGGCGAGGGCCGCGTGATCCGCGGGGCGATCCCCGGCCGCGAAGGCTGGCTGTGCACGCGGGCGTGAGTTGCCTGCGGCGCGCGCAGCGTCACCATGCCCGCCGCTAGCATCCGCCGCGCAATGCCCAACGGCCGCCGCTGGTTCACCGCCGTCCTCCTCTTCATCGCGGTCAGCGTGGCGGGCCTCGGCATCCGCCCCCTCATCGTTCCCGACGAACCGCGCTACGGCATCATCCCGGCGGAGATGGTGGAGAGCGGCAACTGGCTCGCGCTCCGCATGAACGGCTTCGTCTACTACGAGAAGCCGCCGCTCGGCTACTGGCTCACCGCGGCCAGCATCTCGGCGTTCGGCCAGAACGCGTTCGCCATCCGGCTCCCGAGCGCGCTTGCCACCGGCGTGGTGGCGCTGGTGGCCGCGTGGATGGCCACGCGCGTCTCCGGCCGACGCGAGGACGGCCCGCTTGCCTTCATGGTGCAGGCCACCACGCTCGGCCCGCTCGTCCTTGGAACCGTGGCGCTCCTCGACCCTCCGTTCGCCGCGTTCGTGGCGCTCTCCATGGGCGCGCTGCTCTGCGCCACGCAATCGGTCGGCCGAACCCGCGCAGGCTGGCTTGCGCTGGCCGGCGTTGCCGCGGGCTTCGCGTTCCTCACCAAGGGCCTGCTTGCGATCGCCATCCCCGGGGCGACCGCGCTGATGTTCCTTGCGTGGGAGCGTCGCTGGAAGGACATGCTCACCATGCCGTGGATCCCGCTGGCGGCGGCCGCGGTGACCGTGGCACCGTTCGCGTGGATGATCCACCGTGCGGAGCCAGGCTTCTGGGAGTACTTCATCGTCGTCGAGCACTTCCGCCGTGCTGCGCAACCGGATTCCAACCAGCACCCGGAACCGGCGTGGTTCTTCCTGGTCATGTTCCCGATCGGGGCCATGCTCTGGACGCTCACCTGGCCCACGGCGTGGAAGGGCCTGCGCGGCGCACCGGAGTGGCGTTCGGGCGTTCGCTTCATGCTGTCGTGGATCGTGGCGCCGATCGCCTTGCTCTCGCTCTCGAGCGGCAAGCTGCCCACCTACGTGTTGCCCATGTTCGCGCCCGCGGCGGTGCTGACCGCGCTGGGCCTGGTGCGTGCGCATGAGCTGGGGGCCATGACGAAGGTGGGCGCCGCATCGGCGGTCCGGTGGCTGCTGCGCGCGGTGGCATTGGCGGCATTCGTGCTTGCGGCGGTGGGACTGCGGCGCGTCGGACTGCCGGCGCCATGGGAAGCAGGCGAGTCGCTCATCCTTGCGTGGCTCGGCGTGGCGATCCTGGCGTGGGCGCAGCTCGATGCGTGGGCATGGCGTGCCCCGGACGGCCGCACGTGGGTGGCGCGCAATGCGGTGGCGCCGGTGCTCGTGATGGTGGCCATCCCGTTCCTCTACCCCGCGGCGATGCTCTCCGCGGGCAAGCATCCGTGGCGTGCGTTCGAGCGGCATGCCGACGAGTTCCGCTCCGCCGGGTTGGTGGTGAGCGGCTCATCCACCGCGCATGCCGTGTGCTGGGCCGCGGGACGCCGGGACGTGGTCATCGGCGGCTCGCCGAGCGAGTTCGACAACGAGCTGGGCATCGAGGCCGAGGCGCCCCGGCGGATCGGCTGGAACGCGGTGGGCCCGCGCATTGCCGAGGCGCGTGCCGCCGTGCCCGCTCGACCGGTGTCCGTGGTGTGCCCGAACGATGCAGTCGGCACCATCCTCGGCGCACCGGGCGTGTCACCACCCGATGTCCGCGAGACGATGGGGCAGCTGACCATCCTCAGTTGGCGTTGACCGCGCTTACCGCGCGCGCCGACGCCGCATGCTGGCTGCCGCGGCAGCAAGGAGCGTCACTGCGCCCGGTGCCGGCAGCACGAACACCTGCGAATCGCTGCCAAACGCTGCATTGGTCGATGTGCCGACTCGGTATCCGGCATTGCCGTCGAACGAGACGAAGCTGCCGGCCGTGATGGTGGATGCATCGAACACGAAGTGCGCCACCCAGATTCCCATCGTGGCCTGTGCACCTTGCCAGCTGCCCGCGAAGGACGCCGGGAGCTGCCGAGCATCCGACTCCGCGGAAAGTGGCTGCGAGGTGTACCAACCGGCACCGCTGGGAATGCCCGTGCTTGGCGCGCTCGCGAGCGTGGGGGAGTAGCCGACGAACTCAGGATCGCCGGTGGTGGTGGACGCTGCGTAGTTGGTGCCGGTGCTCTCGAACATGCCCAGCGTGACGAAGCTGTCCGCCGAGTCCATGCTGGAGTTGCCGAAGTTCGGATTCCACGCCTTCGTCGCCAGGCCAGGCGCCTGGTAGAAGCTGGCGCCGGTCGCGGAGACCTGCATTCCGAAGACGTTCAGCAGGTGGTCCTGCGCGTCGGTGACGCCTGCGAAGATGTCGAGCATCACGTAGCCGCCCGACGAGCGGACATAGCCTGTCCATCCGGCGAATCCGGCGTGCGCGCTGGTGGCGGCGGTACCGACAACAATAAACATCGCAAAGGGAATGCGGGTCATGGGTCTCTCCTCCTGGCGTCGCGGGAAAGACGACACGCCAGTTCGCTCGAAGAGGCGTGAAATCGCCAGGTTGTGGATCACCGACGTTGGGAACTGAGGGAACGAAAGGGAAGGGGCGGTGGGTCCGTGGGGAGATTGTCGTAGCCGCTCCAGAAGTCCATGACTGGCATGGGTTTATGCCACAGATCGGGGTAGGGAGTTCGCGCAACTGCGCAGTCAGCATCCGAGAACCTTTGGCTTGGATCGTCGGCGCTGGGCCGCAGGAGACGCCGCCTTGATGGTCCTCAGCGAGCGTTTCGGGGCGCTTTCTGAAACCGAGTGATGGGCGGTGCTCCCCGATCGCGTTCTATGTGTTGTGGTTGGCGCTGTTTCGTCCGCACAGGGTCCTGCCGGCTTCGGGAGTCGGCCCCACAGGTCTTTCAGCATCGCGAGCAGTCATCGAACCATGATCTCGAAGATCGAATCCTCGCTGGTCGCGCTCGCCCTCCTCACGGCCGCTGCAAACGCCGACGTTGGAGTCGTTGAGGCAACCGGTCAGTTCCAGTTCGCCGGCGGCACCCCTCCGGGCAGCACCTCGCAGGTGAATGGCACCACCACCAGCACCGGCACCTTCACCGTCATCCCTGCGGAGCGTTGCACATGAGATTCTCGATCGTCCTTCCCGCCCTGACCCTGTCGACCGCCGTGTTGCCGTCCAGCGCCGTCGCCGGCGTGTTCGGCGTGGGCAACCTCATCGTCTCCAAGTACGGAAACGGGTCGGCGCTCGGCAGCGCCGCCACCAACGTGGCCATCAACGAGTTCAGCACTGCTGGCACCTCGATTCAGAGCATCGCCTTTGCGGCAAGCGGAGCCAACCAGTTCACTGACTCCGGCTCCTCGACCAACCCCGGCCACGGCTACCTGAACACCTACAACGGGTACGTGGCCATCGCGGGCTACAACGTCGCCGGCGGCACCGCGAGCGTGGCGTCCAGCAACAACAAGGTCGTACAGATCCTCGACAGTACCGGCAACGTGGTCACCCGTTCGACCTTCCCGACGGGTGGCCCGTCGGGCACGCCGCCGTCGCCGTTCGCCGGCAGCAACATCCGCAGCGCGATCGCGACCGGCGCCAACACCTTCTACTCGACCGGAACTTCCAGCGGATCGCCGGACACCGGCGGTGCTTGGTACAGCGACGGCAGCACCCTGACGCAAACGAGCAGCATCGCCGCCGGCCAGCCGACCAACCTGCGCAACGTGGGAATCTTCGGCGGACAGCTCTATGCGTCTTCGGACGCCAGTACGGGCCGCGGCATCTTTGCCGTGGGTACCGGCCTCTCGACGAGCAGCGGCAACGCGTCCACCCTCGTGCTGAACGCCGGCGCCAACTCCAGCACCTACGGCTTCGTGATGTTCGACACGAACACGGACGGCACCATGGATCTGGCGTACCTGGCGGACGACCGCGACACCGCCGGTGGCGGACTCCAGAAGTGGATGCTCGTCGGCGGCACCTGGACGCAGTCCTGGACTCGCCTGGTGAATGGCGCCGGTTCGCTTTCCACCTCGGGGGGTGCCGGCTTCGCGGGCCTTCGTGGCCTGACCGGATCCTGGGATGCCGTGAACGGCGCCCAGCTGTACGCAACCACGACGGAGAGCAACAACAATCGCCTGATCTCGGTCGTGGACAATGGCTCCACGCCGACACTCGCCACCAACCTGGCTTCGGCCGGCACCAACTACGTCTTCCGCGGCGTTGCCTTCACGCCGGTCCCCGCCCCCGGCGCGCTCGCGCTCCTCGGCGTGGCTGGCCTCGTCGGCTCCCGTCGACGCCGCTGAGCCTCGGCTTCGTAATCCTCTGCCTCACTTCCCGCCGCGCGCCCCGTTCAGAGGCGCGCGGCGGTGTTTTCGGTACCGATTCTCGGGCCCCGGTGCGTGCATCGGGTCGCCATCGCAATGAACGCCTTCTTAGCGCAAGGATGGGAGGAAGTTGCTGGCCGGGACTTCGGATTGTGTCATTAGTGGAGGAAGTCGGTTCGTCCGGCCCAGCTCCTATCCGGGACTCCGGGCAGGTGTTCGGCTCCGAATTCGATTCCTCCCTCGTCTCTCCCTTTCCCTCACTACATCCAGGAATCCCCCTCCATGAGACTCTCTGCAGTCCTCCCCGTGGTTGCGTTCTCTTCCGCCGCCGTGACGTCGACCGCGCTGGCAGGTGTGTTCACCGCCGGCAACCTCCTTGTCTCCCGGTACGGCGACGGCACCAACCTGCTGACCAATGCCGCTTCCGCAGTGGCAATCAACGAGTACACGACCGCAGCGGGCCAGAGCAGCGCGGTGCAGAGCATCGCCTTCGCGACGACCGGCGCGAACCAGTTCACCGACTCCGGCACCGCGACCAGCAACGGCTACCTGAACACCTACAACGGGTACGTGGCGATCGCGGGCTACAACGTCGCCGCCGGCACCGCGAGTGTCACCAGCAGCAACAACAAGGCCGTCCAGGTGCTCGACAGCACCGGCAACGTCGTCAATCGGGCGGTCTTCCCGACGGGTGGACCGGCAGGCAGCCCGCCGTCGCCGTTCTCCGGCAACAACATCCGCAGCGCGATCGCCACCAGCGCAACCAACTTCTACGCGACCGGCACCTCCAGCGGCTCGCCGGCCACCGGCGGCGCGTGGTACAACAACGGCACCAGCTACACGCAGGTGAGCAGCACCACCACCGGCCAGCCGAACAACCTGCGCAATGTGGGCATCTTCGGCGGGCAGCTCTATGCCTCGTCGTCCTCGGGCTCCAATAAGGGCGTACTTGCCGTCGGTTCCGGCCTCAGCACGACCGCGGGTCAGACGTCCACCCTGTTCATCGACGCCGGCGACAACTCCGGCATCTACGGCTTCGTGATGTTCGACACGAACCAGGACGGCGGCGTGGACCTGGCGTACCTCGCGGATGACCGCACGCAGACCGGCGGCGGACTCCAGAAGTGGATGCTCGTGGGCGGCACCTGGACGCAGTCGTGGTCCCGCTTGGTGGATTCCGCCGGCACGCTTTCCGGCACCGCCGCTAACGGCTTCGCGGGCATTCGTGGCCTGACGGGCACCTGGGATGCCGTGAACGGCGCGCAGCTCTACGCGACCACCACGGAGATCACCAACAACCGCCTGATCTCGATCGTGGACAACGGCTCCACGCCAACCCTCGCCACCAACCTGGCGTCGGCCGGCACCAACTACGTGTTCCGCGGCGTGGCGTTCACGCCGGGTGCCATCCCCGCCCCCGGCGCCCTCGCGCTCCTCGGTGTGGCCGGCCTGGTCGGATCCCGTCGTCGCCGCTGAGCCTCGGCTTCGCGCTCCTCTGCCTCACTTCCCGCCGCGCGCCCCGTTCAGAGGCGCGCGGCGGTGCTTTTCTGCCACCTATGATCCGCGGCCCGGCGCTCGGCGCGCGGGTTCCCCATGCTCCTCGTCGCCACCGATCTCTCAAAGTCCCACGGCCTGCGCGAACTCTTCCACGGCGTGTGCCTGAGCGTCGCCGACGGCGACCGCGTGGGCTTCATCGGCCCGAACGGCGCGGGCAAGTCCACGCTCCTGCGCATGCTGGCCGGCGCCGAGGAACCCGACGAAGGCTCGGTCCGCACCCAGCGCAGCGCGGTGATCGTCTACGTGCCGCAGCGCGACGACTTCCCGGCAGGCCTCACGCCGCGCACCGCGGCCACCGCCGCCGCCATGAAGGCCGTCTCCGTCCACGGCGACCACCACGAGGCCGAGGTGCTCGGTGGCATGATCCTCGGGAAGCTCGGCTTCCCGGAAGCACGCATGGACGAGCCCGTGGAGCGCCTCTCGGGCGGCTGGAAGAAGCGCCTCTCCATTGCCTGCGGTCTGTGCGAGGCGGGCGGCGCGCCGGACCTCCTGCTGCTTGACGAGCCCACCAACCACCTCGACGTGGAGGGGATCCGCTGGCTCGAGCAGTTCCTCACCCGCAGCTCCAACGACATCCGCGCCGGCGCCTGCGTCTTCGTCACGCACGACCGCGCCTTCCTCGATCGCGTGGCCACGCGCGTGGTGGAGCTGAGCCGCGCGTACCCGCAGGGCACGCTCACCGTGGAAGGGAATTACACCGAGTTCCTGCGCCGACGCGACGAGTTCCTGGAAGCGCAGGCCAAGAGCGAGGCCACGCTCGCCAACGAGGTGCGCGTGGACGACGCGTGGCTCGCGCGAGGTGCCAAGGCGCGGCGCACCAAGGCGAAGGGCCGGATCGAGGACAGCGCCGACCGCCGCGAGGAGCTCAAGGACCTGGCCGACCGCAACGCCGCCGCCAACGCCGGCGGCGCGCGCGTGGACTTCACCGCCAGCGGCCGCAAGACGCGCCGCCTGGTGCAGGCCACCGGCATTTCCAAGGGATTCGAGGGGCGCACGCTCTTCAAGGACGTGGAGCTTGAGCTGGCGCCCGGCGATCGCCTCGGCCTCATGGGCCCGAACGGCAGCGGCAAGACCACGCTGCTTTCCATCCTCTGCGGCGACCTGGCACCCGATACCGGCACGGTGAAGTTTGCCGATCCGAAGCCGCGCATCGTGGTGCTCCGCCAGCAGCGCGCGGACATTCCGCCGCAGACCCTGCTGCGCGACGCCATCTGCCCGCTCGGCGACAAGGTGGACTTCCAGGGCCGCACCATGCACATCACCGCGTGGAGCCGCCAGTTCCTCTTCAAGGACGCGCAGCTCCTGCAGCCCATCTCGAGCCTCTCCGGCGGCGAGCGCGCCCGCGCGCACATTGCGGCCATGATGCTCGAGCCCGCCGACATCCTGGTGCTGGACGAACCCACCAACGACCTCGACATCCCCACGCTCGAGGTGCTCGAAGAGGCCGTCGAGAGCTTCCCCGGCGCCGTGGTGCTCGTCACGCACGACCGCGCCATGCTCGAGCGCCTGGCGAAGTCCATCGTGGTGATCGGCGCGCCCGATGCGTCCGTCTCCGTGGTGGCAAGCCTCACGCAGGCGCTCGCTGCGCTGGAGCGCGCCGAGCGCGGTGCGCAGGAGCGCGACCGTGCCGCACGCGGTGGCGCCGCGAATACGGCCGCTGCGGCAGCGCCTGCAGCGACGCCCGCCGCTCCAGCCGCCGAACCCGCCGGCAACCGCCGCCGCCTGAGCTTCAAGGAACAGCGCGAACTCGAGGGCATGGAGGCTGCCGTGGAAGCCGCCGAGCGCGCCGCCACCACGGCCGAAGCGCGCCTCTCCGAGCCCGGCGTTGCCGCCGACCACGCCAAGATGGCCACCGCCTGCAAGGCACTCGAAACGGCGCAGGCCGCCGTGACCACGCTCTACGCGCGCTGGCAGGAACTGGAATCGAAGCGGGGCGGTTGAGGACGCGCTGCGGGCGGCGGACGGGCGCGCCCTGGAGCGCCCATTCACCATGGAAGATGGCGTCCAGCGCTTCTGGTGAGCGAACTTTCCGGCACCGGGGCCCGTAGGAACGTCAAATCCCCATCGTGAGGGATTTTTCCTCCATTTGCTTGGATCGTCGCCTGCGCAAACCGACCTTTGCGTTCGATCCATGGCACACACCACCCAGACCCCGTCGTCGCTCGTCGCCGAGCAGCTCCTGTCCGCCCAGCAACAGGTCCTTGAGCTGGTGGCGCGCGCCGCGCCGCTCTCCGAGACCCTGAGCGCCATTGCCCGGTTCTCCGAGGCAACCATCCCCACGATGAAGGCGTCGGTCCTGGTCTTCGACCCGGTGACGCAGTCGCTCCGCAAGGGCGGTTACGCATCGCTCCCGTCCACCTTCGCCGACGCCGTTGACGGCATGGCCCCCGGCCCTGCCACCGGCAGCTGCGGCACCGCCGCCTTCCGCAAGGAGCGCGTCATCAGCGAGGACGTCCGCACCGATCCGCTGTGGGGCGCCTTCCGTGACTTCGCCGCGCACTACGGCATCCAGTCCGCGTGGAGCTCGCCGGTGCTCGGTGCCGACGGTCGCCTGCTCGGCGTCTTCGGCATGTACTACGGCGACTGCCGCACGCCGTCCGCGGACGACCTGACCATCGTCGACCGCTTCGTGCACCTGGCGGCCATCGCCATCGAGCGCCAGCGCTTCGACGCCGACCGCGACCACGAGGCCACCCACGACTCGCTCACCGGGCTCGGAAACCGCCGCATGCTTGAGCGTGCCGTGGCGCACTGGGAGCGCACCCCGCCCACGGGTGGACTCACGGTGGCGCTCATCGACCTGGACCACTTCAAGATGCACAACGAGAACCTCGGCCACCGCCTGGCCGACCAGCTGCTGCAGTCGGCCGCCGCGCGCATTGCCGCGTGCGCCGTGCCCGGCGAGCTGGTGGTCCGCTACGGCGGCGACCAGTTCGTGCTGATCACCTCGTCCACGGGCACGGACCCGCGTGCGCGTTTCCCGCGCGTCATCGAGGCCTTCAATGCGCCGTTCGAGGTGGCCGACATGCGCGTGCGCCTCTCGGTATCCGCGGGCCTGGTGGAGTGGAACCCCGCCACCACCAACTTCGAGGACGCCCTCTACCAGGCGGAGCAGGCATGCACCACCGCCAAGGCGCGCGGCCGCGAGCGCTGGATCGCCTTCGGCCCGGAAGAACGCGAGACGGCTGCCGAGCGTCGCCGCGTGGCGCGCATCCTCACCGACGCAATTTCCACCCACCGCGTGGTGCCGCACCTGCAGCCGATCGTCGACCTCGTCACGGGGCGCCCGGTGGCGTTCGAGATGCTGGCGCGCCTCGCTGGCACCGGCTCGGAAACCATCTCGCCGTCGGTCTTCATCCCCATCGCCGAGGAAAGCTCGCTGATCGACTCGCTGGGCATGAGCATGCTGCGGCAGACGTTCCGGCTGCTGGCCACGTCCGGCTCGCGCATCGACGGCCTCACCGCCAACGTGAACGTCTCGCTCCGCCAGCTCCTGCGCGACGGATTCCCCAAGCTCGCCATCGAGGCGGCGCAGATGAACGGCGTCTCGCCGGAACGCGTCTGCCTGGAAGTCACCGAGAGCCAGTGGCTCGAAGGCGACAGCCCGGCACGCGAGGCGCTGCTCGAACTCAAGGCCGCCGGCTTCCGCCTGGCGCTCGACGACTTCGGCACGGGCTACGCCTCGCTCAACCAGCTGCAGGAGATCCCCTTCGACCACGTGAAGATCGACAAGGTCTTCGTGGCCCGACTGGGCGACGGCGGGCGCGGCTCGGCACTCTGCGAGACCGCGCTCCGCATGGCGGCCGCGTACGGCATCCCCGTCACCGCGGAAGGCGTGGAGACCGAGTCGCAGGCGCGCCTGCTCACGGCCATGGGCTGCGACCGCGGCCAGGGCTACTACTGGTCGCGTCCGGCGCCGGCCGACATCACGCTCGGATGGCTCGACACCAAGCTGCGCACGCCGGCCGGCGCCCGCTGAGGCAGGCCGTTCGTCGCAGCGAACGAAAGCCCCCGCGATGCGCTCTGCGCATCGCGGGGGCCTTCCTTGCGGGACCGTGGTCCGCGCGTCTTACTTTGCGAGCGAGGCGTCGATCGCCGCGCGCATCTTCTTGTCGCCATCGGGGCCAAGGCCCACTTCGATCATGGCGATCTTGCCGCCCTTGTCGATGATCACCAGCGTCGGGATGCCGGAGGTGCCGTAGCCCTTGGTGGCAAGGTCGTCACCGGCGAGCAGGCAGCCGTACGTGTACTTCTTGTCGTCCATGTACTTCTTGCCGGCGCCTTCCTTCTTCTCCCAGGTGTTGACGCCGTAGACGGCAACGCCCTTCGACTTGTAGTCGTCGTGGATCTTCTGGATGAGCGGCATGGCGGCCTTGCAGGGCCCGCACCACGTGGCCCAGAAGTCAAGGAGCACCACCTTGCCCTTGAGCGAGTCGAGCGACACTTCCTTGCCGTCGGTGTCCTTCAGCTTGAAGTCGGGCGCGGCATCGCCGGTCTTGACCTTGAGCGCGGGGCCCTGGTCCTCGTCCTGATCGGCAGCTGCCTCGGACTTCTTGTAGCCGGCCGGTGCGGCGGTCGAGAAGGTCTTCTCGTCCATCGCGGGGTCGGCCTTCACGGCGGTGAAGAGCGTGGTGCTGTTCATGGCGCCCATGGCCTCGTCGCCCGGGATCTCGGTCTTGCTGCCCACGCGGCGGGGAAGGGAGTCGGTCTTCGCGATGGCGATGGTCTCGGTGATGCGCATCTCCTTCGCGGGGAGCGGCTTGCCGTCATCGTCCTCCATGCCTTCGAGCTTCATGGTGCGCACGACCTGGATCACGTCGCAGTCGACGCCATCGAACTTGTCCGTACCGACCACGGTGAGGCCCACGAGCTGCGGAATCTGCTCCGGCGGGGCGCCGAGCGCAGCGAGGTCCATGCGGCTCTCGATGTGCCACTGCGGCAGGTTGGCGGCGCGCTGTCCGAGGAGCTGGAACCATTCCTTGCCGCACTCGGCGTAGGTCTTGGCGGAGTCATCCACCATGACGGCGCCGGTGCCGTTGTAGGCGAAGCGCGAGGTCTGCTTGCCGTCCTTCATGCCCTCGAGCACGAAGCGTCCGAACGGGGCGGGGCCGCCATCCGGCTTGAAGTCGATGATGACGTGGTTGGTGCCGCCGATGCCCGGGGGCAGCATGGCAGGGTCCATGCCCTCGAACTTCATGTCGGTGACCATGTCGATGCCCTTGAGGTTCTTCACGGTGGCGAGGCACTTGTCGTGGAGGGCCTTGGCCTTCGGGTCGATGGTGTCCGTGGCCTTGGGGGCCGCGGCGGTGCCGTCGCCCTTCTTCGTCATGAGCGGGACGCCGGGCACCATGGTGCCCTTCGCCGGAGCGGTTGGTGCGGCGGTGTCCTGCGCGAGGGCCGGGCAGGCCATGCCGAGGGCGGCGATGAGGAGGATGGACGTACGAGTGCGGTGTGCTTGAAGCATGGTGGGGGATCCTACGGAACCGGGCCGGGCGTGGGCAGGGGGGCACGGTGGCAATTCCCGGTAATCGGGCGGAAGCTGCCGATTTCGCGGTTCCTGCACCGACATTTGCGCGGAAGCGTCGGCCGATCGATGGCCCATCCGGGTGCTCGTCGATAGCCTCTTCCCATGGCCTTCCCGAAGCCCGCACGTACCACCGTCGTGGCCATCTCCGCACTCGCGGTGATGGCTGCCGGCCTCACCATGGTGGCAAGCACGCTGCTGCCGCCGCCGATCCCGGAGATCCCGGTCCCGCCGAAGGTGATTGCGTTCGAGCCCGCCACGGTCGAGATGGGGGAACTCACCCCGGACGTCGCCAAGACCGTGGTGGTGCGCCTGCGCAACCTGGCCAACCATCCGGTGCGGGTCACCACGGCCGTTGCCAGCTGCGGCTGCACCACGTCCACGTGGCCCACGGAACCCATCGCGCCCGGTGCGTTCGCCGAGGCGAGCGTCACCGTCAAGCCATCCAAGGAGCAGGCGGGCGAGTCGCTGATGAAGACGGTGACGTACCTGGTGGAAGAGGTCGGCCCGTTCACGGTGACGGTGCTCGGCCAGGTTTCGAAGGCAACGCCAGCGAGCGCCGCGCCGGCCATCACCGCAGCGCCGCAACCGCCCGCGGCCGGTCCGTCGGCAGCGCCCGCCGGACCAGCGTCGAAGCCCGCGGTCGGCACCGCGTCCGCGGCCGCGCGGAAGCAATCCCCGTTCCGCCGTTCCAACCCGACCGTCTTCCCCGGCTCGCGTCTGGCGTTCCCGAACCTGGCCACGTGGGTGCAGGGCGAGCCCGCCACCGGGTGGGCGCCCGGCACCGTGTACGTGTTCGAGTTCTTCAGCACCACGTGCTCGCACTGCAAGGAATTCGCGGAAACCGTGGAGGGTTACGCGCGCGAGTACGGCGCCAAGGGCATGCGCTTCGTGGCCATCACCGACGAACAGGCCCCGAAGGTGCAGGCGTGGCTCGACTCGCCCGAGAAGAAGGACCACGTGCCGTATGCGGTGGTGTCCGACCCGGATCGTTCCGCCGTGATGCAGATGCAGAACGGCACGTTCCGCAACTTCAACCCGCGCTTCTTCATCGTCAAGGACGGCATTGTGCAGTGGTTCGGTCACCCGAAGGAGGCCGCGGAGCCGCTCGCGAAGCTCGCGGCCGGCACGTGGGACCCGGCGTCGGTGCGCGCCGCCATCGACCTCGATGGCGTGGCGGCGCTTGCCAAGAACTACCTTGACAACATCGCCCGCGAGTGCGAGAAGACCGATGACTGGAAGCCGATGCTCACGGGGATCGACTCGGTCATCTCCGCCATCCCCGAGCGCGCTGGCCAGTACGAGGCGCAGCGCTTCGTGGTCATGATCGGCCTCGCCGACATGGGCGATGCGGGCGACGACTACGGCCGCGAGGTGGCCAAGCGGCACCCGCAGGAGATGGCCACCATCCGTTCGCTCTCGCGCGCGATCCTGCAGTCCCCCTACGTCAAGAACCGCAACCTTGACCTCGGCATGGAGTTCGCGCTGGCCGCCGACGCGCTCGCCAACGGGCTGGATGCGCGCGTGGCCGACACCGTGGCGCTTGCTCACTTCTCCAAGGGCGATCGCGCCAAGGCCATCGAGCACGGCGAGCGCGCCGTGCGCCTCGAGAAGGACCCGCGCCAACGAGAGGCCTACGAGAAGGCGCTCGCGAAGTACCGCACCGCGACGCCGGGTCCGGAACCGACGCGCCCGCATCCGGGCGTGACGCGTGTCGGTGGGCCGGTGACTTCCGGCAATGCGGCGCCGCCGACCCCTCCCGCAGGCCAGGCAGCTCCCGCCGGGGCCGAGCCGAGCGAGCCCTGAAGCTCCCTCCACGCATGATCGTCACCAGATCCAGTGAGCGCGCCAGCGGTCAGGGTGTCGGGCTGCTCGCGGCCGGTGCCGCAGGCGGTGCCATGCGCATCGTCACTTCGCGCTGCCGGATGGCGCGCGAGAAGTCGCGGATGTCGGCTGCGCGCGCGTCTGCGGTAATGTCCGCCCGCTGCAGCGCTTCCTCGAAGCGCAGCCCCTCGCCCATGCGGCCTTCGTCCCACGCATCGCGTTCCCACGTGCCGTTGAACAGGAGCTTCGCTGACGGGATCAGCGGGATCCGCTGTCCCCACGCCGTGCGCAGGATGTCGATGCCGCAGCTCTGCGTAACCGCGTTGTACCAGCGCGGCGCGTGCGCCAGCTCCGATGACTCGATGGCGAACCGCTCGAGCAGGATCCGCAGGTTCTCCGGCCGGCCTTCCACGCGGTAGCGGCGCACCGTCTCGCCGCGGAAGTCGGTGCGCACGCGCACCACGTCGCGCTCGTCGGCCCAGACGTAGATGAGCGGGAACTGCCGGAAGAGTCCGCCGATGGCCGAGTATTCCTGCCCACGCCGCTTGCGCGCCTCGATGCTCACCACCACCTGCTCCATGGTGCCATCGGTGCGTTCGAACCCGAAGCTCACGAAGTTGTGGCAGATGAGCTTCGGCCCCCAGAAGCTGAAGAAGAGGTCCACGGTGCGCAGCCGGGTCATGTCGTAGGTGCGCTCCGTCCACACTTCCTCGAAGTCGGTGTCGGAGGTGCGGTAGCGGAAGTTGCGGATGCCGCTCACGGTCAGCTGGTCGCCATGGAAATGGAACGTGGGCGTCTCGCGCACGTCCGGCTGCCAGTCCGCGTCGGCCGGAGCCGGGACGAACCAGAACCAGGCGAGGACCGCCGCCCACATGGCCACCAGCGTGGCCCACCGCGCGCCGCGGGTGCGCCACCATCCGGGAAGCGGCCCGAGCGCCACCTGCACGCAGGCAAACGCGAAGAGCGACGCCAGCGACCACGTCACCGCGTCCGGTCCGCGCGGTGCAAGGGCGATGGCCGTGGCGCACCAGCCGGTCAGCGCAATCCACAGGATGACGAAGGGCGTCCGCCACGCAATGCCAACGAGAAGCGAGACCGTGCCGCGGCGTCCGGTGATGCGATCGACGTTGTGTGCGGTTTCCATCGGGTCAACGCCTCAGGTTGTGCCGGTGCGGCCGGACGCGGTCCGCAGTCGTGCGAAGAGCAGTGCTGCCATGGGTGCGGCCAGCGCAATCGCCATCCACGCCCACGCGGGCGCGCGGTCTGCATACGCGCCGACGCAGGCGGCCGACGTGCCTGCAAGCGTGCCGATCGCCGTGGAGGTCGCGCCCGCCACCACCAGCGTGCGAGACTCCTCGGCGCGGCGGCCGCCCAGCCAGCCAAGGACGGCCAGTACCAGGCTCGCGAGCGCCATCGCCGCGGAGATCGCCGCCATCGAAGGGAATGCGTTGAGTGCGGCGAACACGGCCACGCCGATGAACGTGACCATGCACGCGCACAGCGCCGCCACACCGCCGACGCGCGAGAGCATGAACGCGCACGCGGCGCATGTTGCGCCAAGCATCGCGCGCGACGTGCCGGTTGCTCCGGGAAACTCCACCAGCAGCGCCACCAGGACTCCCGCAACCAGCGCCATCCACGTCGCCATGGCGTTGCGTGCTGCGGGCCGCCACGCGGCAGCCAGCGCCAGGACCGGCGAAACCATTGCCGCCAGCAAGGCCACCAGCGCCACCCGGTGCCATCGCTCGAGCGGCGCGTCGTCACCCGGCAGTTCCACCGGCAGCTGCCGGAGCAGGGCATTCGGCTCCACCTCATGGATGAATGCAATGAGGAATGCCAGCGCCAGCGCCGCGGCGATGCAGCCATCCACCACGCCCGCCCGCCGCCGGAGCCCGCCGAACAGCGCAGGCGATGCGATCAACGCCGCTGCCGTCGCCGGCAGGAGGATCACGCTGGCGAGGTAGGCAAGGAGTTCACGCATGGGCCAGCATCGACGGGTTCAGTATGCAGCGCGCAGTGCGCCCTCATTCCTTCGGCGCGGCCACATCGCCCTCAAGCGCGATCACCAGCTTTACTTCGTCACCCAGCGCCTTCGCCGGCTTCTCCACACCCCACTTCATGCCCCACTCGCTGCGCTTGATGGTGAGGGTGCACTCGAAGCCCGCCTTCTTGCCGGCCGGGCCGTCGCCGATGCCGGTGGCAACGCAGTCCGCCTCCACCGGCTTGGTGACGCCGTGCAGCGTCAGGTCGCCGCGCACCGTCCAGTGGCGGTCTGCCACGGTGGTGGCGTCCTTCGACTTGAACGTGATGGTCGGAAACTCCTTCGCGTTGAAGAAGTTGGGGCCCTGCAGGTTGCCGTCCAGCTTCTCGCTCCCGGTGTCGGCGTTGGCCACCTTGGCGGTGACGTCGAACACCGGCGCATCCTTCGGCTCCAGCGTCCAGCGCACCGTGCCTTCCAGCGCGTTGAAGCGGCCCCAGAAGAGCCCCGCCTCCAGGTGCTGGATCCGGAAGAGCGCCACCGAGTGGACCGGGTCCAGGGTGATGGTGGCCGGCTCAGCGCGCCACGGATGGGCGGCAAGCGAGGCCAGGCACGGGACGACCAGCAACGGCAGGCGGCGCGAAAGAGTCATGGTTGGCTGCTCCAGATGAGAGGGGAGCGGGGATCGTAAACGCGTCCTGCATGGGCAGCGCCCGCTCCCCTGCCGCCGCCGCGGGCGCGGAAGCGACGGATATCGGGCGCGCGAAGGGCGACATATCTCCCATTCTGACAGCGGTTTACTTTCAATTCTTCCAGATGGCGGCACCTTGCTTACGTCCGGCGTTCCCGCGCCGGGCAGCGTCTGCTTTCCCCGTAGCCGTGTGCTTGGTTCCCGTTCCCCGTTCCCAAGGTTCCCATGTTGTTCAGGAAGTTTGGACTGGCCGCCACCGCGGCCGTGTTCGTGGCAAGTTCCGCCTCTGCGGCCATCGTGTCGTTCACCAACCAGTTCGTCTGGAACGGCTACGTCACTGGTGCCGGCGCCTCGATCGGCACCGAGAGCTTCAATTCGCTCGCCAACGGCTTCGCGCCGAGTGCCAGCGGCACCGCCGGTGGCATTGCGTGGACCGCGGCCGCGGCTGGCGGTCTCATTGTCGAAGGTGGCCAGCTCTCCACCAACGCACCCGAGACGCTGAACTTCACGTTCAGCCCGGGTGTGCAGGGGGTCAGCGGCAACATCTACTCCACGGACATCAGCTTCAACATCGTTGCCAGCATCGTGCAGGTGACGCTGACCGACGGTTCGTCGTACATCGGGTACTCCGACTCGGCGGCGTCGTTCGTGGGCTTCTATTCGACCGGCGCCAGCATCGCCAGCATGTCGATCACCTCGAGCAGCCTGGCGGGCGGGTCGCTCTATCCCACCGTGGACAACCTCTATTTCGCCTCGGTCCCAGCGCCTGGAGCGCTGGCACTCGTTGGCCTCGCCGGCCTCACGGCCCGGCGCCGCGTGCGTCGCTGATTCTGGGGCCGATCTTCCCGGGGCACCGCATGAATGCGACACGGACGGCCGATCCAGGCGTCCGTGTTCGTTTTTGCCTGCAGTTCTTCGCCCGCACCGGGCGTTCAGTTCATCCGCCAGATCGCCCAGTTCAGCGCCGTGGCAAAGCACACCCACGCGCAGTAGGGGAGCATCAGGATCGTGGCCGTCGTACTGACGCGCACGAAGGACGCGGTGGTGGCCAGGATGACCGCCAGCATCAGCACGATCTCCGCAAGCGCCAGGCCCGGCCGCTGCATCCCGAAGAAGATCGGTGTCCACGCCAGGTTGAGCGCCAGCTGGATGGCAAAGAGCGCGAGCGGCATCCGCACGTCCGTGGCTGCACGGCGCCGCCAGACCTGCCACGCGGCCAGCGCCATCAGTGCGTAGAGCACCGTCCACGCCGGCCCGAACACCCATCCCGGCGGCGTCCACGCGGGCTTGGCCAAGGACGCGTACCACTCTCCGGGCGGCGTGGCCAGGCCGCTCGTGGCGCCGCCGCCGATGCAGGCCACCAGGAAGAGCGCGAGTGCGCCGGCATTGAACGGGGCGTGGGTTTCTCCGTGGGGATGCATCGCAAGTCATTCTAGAAACTGGGCTTGCTGCTTTGCCTCGCCTCCTTGCTCTGCTGTTTGGAAGCTGGGCCGGAAATTTTCTCTCAAATCGTGATCCGAATGGACGATGGTTCACGCCTCAGCATGGGAAGCCCCCGTCGGTCGGCGTTGCTCGATCAATCTTGCACGCTGTTTCGCTGACGGAGTTTCCCTTACTTCCGAGGACCGTTCATGCTGCAGATCAGGCACTTCATCCCGTCCGCCGCCCTCTTGGTTGCCATCAGCTCCCCCGCGAGCGCGGCCATCGTCGTCTACGTGAACCAGGGCCTGTGGAACAGCGCCGTCACCAACGCCGGCCTGGTGGTGGAGACGGAGACGTTCAACGAGGTCGCGGACGATTTCTACGAGTCGCCGTTCCGCGGTTCAACCGCGAGCGTCGAATGGAGTGCCTCGGCGAGCGAAGGCCTCGTCGTGCTGGATGGCGTGCTCTCCACGGACGTCCCGGAGACCCTCACCTTCACCTTCACCCCGGGTGTTCGTGCCGTCGGCGGCAATTTCTTCGGCACCTTCCAGGATTTCAGCAACGCCTCGGTGATCTTCACCGTCTCGCTCAGCAACGGCACCTCGTTCACCGGCGAAGCCTCGAGCCCGGCATCCTTCACGGGCTTCCGCTCGACGAATGCGGCGACCATCTCGAGCCTGACGATCGACGTCGAGCCCGCCGAGGGATTCATGGGTGGCGAAGTGCCCCCCGTGTACCCCTCCGTCGACAACCTCTACTTCGGCGTGGTCCCCGCCCCCGGCGCGATCGCGCTCCTCGGTGCAGCGGGCCTCATCGGCCTGCGCCGCCGCCGCAACTGACGGCACGCCAGCGACACCTGCATGAATGCCTCGCGCGCCCCGAAGTCACGCTTCGGGGCGCGTCTTCTTTTGCGGCGTGGTCAGGAGCGACACCACCACGCCCGCAAGCGCACCAAGCGGCACCGTCACCACTGCCGGCTGGCTGAACGGCATCAGCGCATCCGTGCCCGGCAGCCCGTACACCTTCTCGAACGCCTCCTTGGAGAGGAGCACCCACGCGAGGCTTGAGGCAAGCCCCACCATGATGGCCGCCGTCACGCCCTGCTTGGTGGCGCGCTTCCAGAAAAGCGCCATCAGGAGGGCGGGCAGGTTGGCGCTGGCCGCCACGTTGAACGCCCAGCCCACCAGGAACGAGGCGTTGAAGTTCTTGAAGAGGAGCCCCAGCGCCATGGCGACCGCGCCCAGGAACAGCGCGGCAATGCGCGCGATCCGCACCTGCTCGCGTTCGTCGGGGGTCTTTCCCATGACCGTGGTCACCAGGTCGCGCGCCACCGCGCCGCTCCCCGCGAGCACCAGCCCGCTCACCGTGCCAAGCACCGTGAAGAATGCCACGCTCGAGATCAGCGCAAAGAGCACGCTGCCGAAGCTCCGCGCCAGGAGTGGCGCCGCCATGTTGCTGTCGGACGTATCCAGCATGCCGCCCGTCATGGCGCCAAGGCCCAGGTAGAGCGTGAGCACGTAGAAGGTGCCGATGGCGCCAATACCCACCACGGTGCTCAGCCGCGCGCTGCGCACGTCCTTCACCGTGTAGTAGCGGATCAGGATGTGCGGCAGGCTGGCCGTGCCCAGGAAGAGCGCCAGCATCAACGACACGAAGTCCACGCGGTCGAGCACGCTGCCGCTGCGCAGTCCCTTGAAGGTGGGGCTGTTGCCCGGCTGCAGGAGAAGGTCGCCGCGGATCAGTTCCGGCGCTGCGGTGCTCACCGCGGTGCCGTCCGCACCGGTGGTCTTGGTGGTGCGCCACGCGGCCACTTCGCTGTCGCTGAAGACGCGGAGGAATTCGATCGGTCCGAGCGCGCCGGTACGCGCGCCTTCCGTGCGGACCAGTCCGTCGGCATCGGGCGTGGCACGCGGCACGGCCCATGCAGGCAGCCCGGCCACCGAGCCCACGCCGCGTGCCGGCGCCTCGCGCGCCGGTCCGGGCGCGTGCACCTCGAACCCGCGGCCCAGGATCAGCGCCACCAGGATCGCGCAGAGCGCAAGCAGCAGGCCGCCCTTGATGAACTGCACCCAGGTGGTGCTCACCATGCCTGCGGTTGCCACGATCACCGTCACCACCACGCCCACCAGGCCCACGCCCACCCATTGCGGCAGGCCGAGGAGCGGCTTGATCAGCGCACCCGCACCCACCATCTGCGGCACCAGGTAGAAGAGGCTCACCACCAGCGTGCTGATGGCAGCGGCCAGCGTCACGGCCTTGGAGCCGAAGCGTGCGTTGAGTGCATCGGCGAAGGTGAACCTGCCGAGACGGCGGATCGGCTCTGCAATCACCAGCAGCGCCACGATCCAACCGGCCAGGTAGCCGATCGAATACAGGAACCCGTCGAAGCCCCAGAACGCGATCAGGCCGCAGATCCCCAGGAAGCTGGCGGCCGAGAGATAGTCACCCGCGAAGGCGATGCCGTTCACGAACCATCCCACCTGCCCGTGCGCGGCGAAGTACCCGCCGGCGCTCGAGGTGCGCCGCCCGAGCAGCGAGCTGAGCACCAGCACCATCACCGTGAATGCGGCGAACACGCCCACCGAGAGCCAGTCCGTAGCTGTTGCTTCTTCCATGTCAGCGATCCTCCGGCAGCGTGAGCGCGGCAAGCGCCACCACGAAGGCCAGCACGATCAGCGCGAACCCCCACGCCACCGCCAGGTTCACGCCCCCCGCCACGCGCATGGCCAGGATCCCCGGTGCCGCCACCGTCACGCCGATGAATCCGCCGTAGGCGACTATGTAGACGGCGAGCAGCGCCCATCGGCGCCATTGGCCCGGGGCATCACTGCGCGGGCTCGGTTCGAGTGAGGGAGTGGGCACCCGCGGACGATAGCCCCGGCCGTGCGGTGCTGCGCGCTGCAAGAAAAATGACACGCGCCGCCCGAGGTGGCTCGGGCGGCGCGCGATGGTTGCAGAAGGTGGTTGCTCTCCGCTTACTGCGGGCAGGTGCCCCACGAACCGAGCATCCCGCCAAGGTCGGCGCCGTTGATGACACCGTCGCTGTTCAGGTCGGCCGGGCACGGGGTGCCGACGCACGGTCCCCACGCGCCGAGCATCGAGCCGAGGTCGGCGCCGTTCACGAAGCCGTCCTGGTTGAGGTCAGCCGGGCACGCGGGCGGCGGCGGGGCAGCCGGACCGACCACACCCGAGGCTTCCACCAGGAAGCGCGAGGGCTTCACGTAGTACGCCGTGGTGCCCGTGGTGGTGGTGAAGGTCCAGTTGTACTGGCCGAAGTTGTAGTTGGCGAACACCGGGCTGCCCGACGTGCTGTCGTACATGCCGAAGCTGTTGAACGAGGCACCGATGCCGGGCAGGTACACCAGGCGCGCGCCGTTGTTGCCGGCGAGCGTCGTGGAGTCACCGAGCAGGCGTGCCGCGACGTACATGCCGCCGATGCCGGGGTTGCCGGCGTTGTCGGTGTTCAGCGCAACCACCGGGGCCGTCGCCGGGTTGGCGAAGGTCCAGTCGATGCGGTCGGTCTTTGCCGTGGTGGACTCGGGCATGTTGAACACCTGCGTGGCAACCACGTCGCCCGGCGTGTACGCCGTGCCGTCCCAGTTCATCTTCACGAGCGCGAGCTCCACGCCGACCGCGGGGGCCGGGGTGGCGACGCTGCCGCCGCGATACAGGCCGAACGTGACCTTGCTGGGCGTCAGCGCGTCGCCCGCGTTGGCCGTGGCGAAGACGCTGTTGTAGAACCAGCGCGAACCGACGCCGTCGGCGTTGTCCGTGGGCTTCCAGTAGGTGGTCGTCTCGAAGAGGCGTCCGTACACCATGTCCGCCGGCGCGGTGCCCGCGTTGGTGACCAGGCCGTTCACGTTCACCACGAAGCGCGCCATGTTGTCGCGAACCACGCCGTCAGTGCCGGTGGTGGTGCCCAGGAAAAAGTTCGGGCCCCAGCCGGTGTTGGCCGGATCGTTGATGCCGAAAGTGTTGGTGGAGCGACCGAGCGCGGGCTCGATCGCAACGCGCCAGCCGTTGGCGCTGTTGCCGGAGTTCGCACCCGTGAAGCGCACGCCGACCCAGAGGCCGCCGTAGCCGTTGGCGCCGTTGGAGAGCGTCTCGAGGTTGACCACCGGGCGCAGCGCGGGATCGGCGTCACCCCAGCTGCGCTGCACGGTCTGCGTGAAGGCCGTGGTGGATGCAGCCAGGTCCTGCGTGAACGTGGCGACGGTGTTGCCGAGGCCATAGTTGATGCCGTCGAAGGTCATCTCGGCGAGGGTCACTTCCACGGTGACTGCCGGTGCCGGCGCCGCGGTGGTGCCGACGCGGCGGATGCCGACGCCGACCTGGTTGACTCGCAGCTGGCTGCCGCCGTTGGCAGTCACGTAGACGGGCGCGAACGTCGTGGCGTCCGGGCGACCCG
>JBIIJH010000126.1:0-7081 GCA_044233905.1 Phycisphaerales bacterium | reverse complement strand
GAACGGATGGCATCGGTGTCGAGAGTGGGGGCGCGGAAGACCGTGCCATGGATTCGCACTGGCCGGGTACCCCAATCGAGCCGGGCTGCGGCGATCGCGCCCACGGTCACGATCGATGGCCGTCGAATGCTGGGCTTCGCTCCACGGGATTCGATGATCCGGCCCTTGAGTCCGTAGTAGTGCTGGCGGAAGTCGGCCGTGGCGCGCATCCAGGCATCCAGGGTTGCGGTGGCCCGTCGGATGTGCGGATCGGGAACGCCGCGTGCTGCGGCAAGTGCCGCGCCCCATGCGCCGTGGCGTGTTCGACTGCGCGCCACGCGGTGCTCGTGTCCCTCGGCATCGATCACGCACACATCGCGCGCAGCGCGCGCCGACAGCACTGGAACGCAGGTGTGGACCGCTGCGCCAAAGCTCCGCGCCGGCGGCAGCAGCACCGCCGCCAGCGCCGACCGTTCCTCGCACACGTGCCGCACGCCCAGTGCGTCGGACGCGGAAAGCGTCGACATCGGCTGCAGCAGTGCCACCGTCCCGCGCGGCGCGAGCTCGGTGCCAAGCATCAGGAAGGCCGCCGCGATGTCGGCATAGCGCGTCACGGCGCCGCCGAAGCGTGCCTCCAGCGTCGCGCGTTCCGAGGCGCTGCGCGCCGATCCGGCGTCCAGTTGCCCGAGGAACGGCGGGTTCCCGGCAACCAACGCAAATCGGCGCCCCTTCCACGAATCTGCCGCGAGCGAATCACCGCAACGGACGGCCGCGCGCCACGCCGCCGCGGTGCCGCCGACCTCGTGCCGCAGGCGCACGCGGGCGATGGCCACGGCCATGGGGTCGAGGTCCATCCCTTCCAATGACTTGGCAATGCGCGAAGCGCTCCATCCAGCGTCGCCCAATCGAGCGGCGATGGCTGACAGGAAGTTCCCGGTGCCGCAGGACGGGTCGCAGGCCCGGAATGCCGCCACCGGCCGCGCAGGCATCGATGCGTCGAGCACCGATGCCACCACCGATGCCGGCGTGTACCAGGTACCGGCGCGCTTGGCCGTGCCGGCCGATTCCGCCGCGCGCTTCGCCGCTTCGTAGTTGTCGGCAATGCGTGCGATCCACTGGCCGCGCCTCGATGGCGCAATCGCCGTGCAGGACTCCTCGACGATGTCCGTCAGGAGATCCGCATGGCGTGGGTCCATGTCACGCTCGTGGTCGGTTCGGTGCGTCTCGTCGCGCCGTACGTCAGTCAGCCATCGCGGTTTCGCGATCGCGCGCGGAACGCTCCGAGCGGCGACGCTCGGCTTCCTTCAGGATGCGCTTGCGCATGCGGACCGCGGTGGGGGTGATCTCCACCAGCTCGTCTTCCTCGATGTACTCGAGGGCCATTTCCAGGCTCATGAGGCGCGGGCTCTTGAGGACGACCGTGGCTTCCTTGTTGTCGCGGACGTTGGAGAACGGCTTGAGGCGCACTGCATTGACCACCAGGTCGTTGTCGCGCGCGTTCTCGCCGACCACCATGCCCTCGTACACCGGGTCGCCGGGCTGCACGAACATCACGCCGCGCTCGCAGAGCTGCAGCAGCGCGTAGGTGGTGGCGCTGCCCGACTCGTTGCCGATCATCACGCCGTTCTGGCGCTTCTTCACGCTGCCGGAGGCCGGGCGGTAACCGATGAACGAGTGGTGCATCACGGCCTCGCCGGCGGTGACGTTGAGGAGACGGGTGCGGAAGCCGATGAGGCCGCGCGCCGGGATGTCTGCCTCGATGTGCATGCGCTGGCCGCGCTGGTCCACCTTGAGGATCTCGCCGCCGCGGCTGCCGAGGAGCTCGAGGGCCGAGCCCATGGTGCTTGAATCGGTGTCGATGCTGACGCGCTCGTACGGCTCGCTGCGGACGCCGTCGATCTCGCGCTCGATGACCTCGGGCTTGCCCACGGTGAGCTCGTAGCCCTCGCGACGCATGTTCTCGAGCAGCACGCCCAGGTGCAGAAGGCCGCGACCGGAGACGCGGAACTCGTCGGCCGTGTCGCCGGCACTGACCCGCAGCGCCACGTTGCCGCGGAGCTCGCGCTCAAGGCGCTCGGAGATCTGCCGCGTGGTGACGAACTTGCCTTCCTTGCCGACCATCGGGCCGTCGTTGATGCGGAAGACCATGTGGAGGGTGGGTTCGTCCACCTTCACGCGCGCCATCGGAACCTGGATGTCCGGATCCATGATGGTGTCGCCGATCTCGATCTCGGCCAGGCCCTCGATGGCGCACAGGTCGCCGGCGCGGATCTCGGAAACCTCGCGGCGTCCCAGGCCTTCGAAGCGATTCACCTTGAGGACGCGGGCCTTCTTGACGGTGCCGTCGGACTTGCTGAGGGTGACCTGCTGGCCGGCCTTCAGGATGCCCTTGTACACGCGGCCGATGGCGATGCGTCCCACGTACTCGCTGTAGTCGAGGTTGGTGACGAGCGCCTGCAGCGGTGCATCCACGTCCTCGAGCGGCGCGGGCACGTGCTCCGCGATCACGCGGAACAGGTCATGCACGCCGTTGTCGCGCACGTCGATGTTGCGGTTCGCCCAGCCGCTGCGTCCGGAGGCGTAGACCACCGGGAAGTCGAGCGCCAGGTCGTCGGCACCGAGGTCCACGAGGAGGTCGAACACCTCGTCGATGACCGCGCTCGCGCGGCCGTCCGGACGATCGCACTTGTTGATCACGACGATCGGCCGCAGGCCGAGCTCGAGCGCCTTGCCCAGCACGAAGCGCGTCTGCGGCATCGGGCCTTCGAGGGCATCCACCAAGAGCAGGCAGCCGTCGGCCATGCGCAGCACGCGCTCGACCTCTCCGCCGAAGTCGGCGTGGCCCGGCGTGTCCAGGATGTTGATGCGGAACTCCTGCCCGGCCACCGCACCGGCCTCGGGGCCGAACACGTAGTTCACGGCGCAGTTCTTCGCCAAGATCGTGATGCCGCGCTCGCGCTCGAGCGGGTTCGAGTCCATGACGCATTCCTGGCCGGGGCTCGACGCCTTGAACGCGCCCGCCTGCTTGAGGAGGGCATCGACCAGGGTGGTCTTGCCATGGTCGACGTGGGCGATGATTGCGACGTTGCGGAGCGGCATGCGGGGTTCCGTTCGGAGGTTCTGCGACCCATCCCTGGGGCGCTCGGGGGAATTCCGCAGTGTACAGAAGCCGCGTTGGTATCCCAACAAGAAATCGACTGGCCGGCCGTAATGCGTGAATTACGGACCTCCAGGCCACCATCGTCCCCTGCCCCAGCGTGCAGCGCACCGCGCCATCGCGATTCAGATCCCGTACATCGGCTTCAGCTTCGCCTCGAGGTGCCGCATGAACGGGTCCGCACTCAGCGGTGCGCCCGTCACGTGCGTGCAGAGGTCCGCGCTCAGGTAGCGACGCCCGTGACGGTGGATGTTGGCATTGAGCCATGCAAGGAGCGGCCGGAACTCGCCCTTCGCGAAGCCGTCCTCGAGCCCGGGCATCGCCTCCTTCGCCTTCTCGAAGAACTGTGCTGCATAGAGCGTGCCCAGCGTGTAGGTCGGGAAGTAGCCGATCATGCCGCCCGACCAGTGCACGTCCTGCAGGCAGCCGCGGCGATCGTCCGGCACCACCAGTCCCAGGTAGTCCTTGTAGAGGCGGTTCCATTCGCCCGGGAGATCCTTCACGTCGAGGTCGCGCGAGATCATGGCGCGCTCCATCTCGAAGCGGATCATCACGTGCATGTTGTAGGTGGTCTCGTCGGCATCCACGCGGATGAAGCCGGGCTCCACCACGTTCGCTGCTGAATAGAGCTGCTCGGCGCTGAAGTGGCCGGCCGCGTTGCCGAAATGCTCCGGCATGCGCTGCTTGGCCCAGCGGAAGAACGGGAGGCTGCGGCCCACCTGGTTCTCCCAGAGTCGGCTCTGGCTCTCGTGGATCGAGAGGCTCACGGCCTCGCCCATGGGCGCGGAGATCCAGTTCTGGTCCAGGCCCTGCTCATAGAGGCCGTGGCCTGTCTCGTGCATGGTGCTGCCCAGGCCGTCCAGCATGCAGTTCCTAGAATAGCGGCTGGTCATGCGCACGTCGTTGCAGTGGCTGCCGCTGCAGAACGGGTGCGTGCTGCGGTCCAGCCGACCGCGCTGGTAATCGAAGCCGATGGCGCCGCTCACGAAGCGCGCGAAGCGCTCCTGCGAATCAAGGTCCATCGGATGGTCGTTGAAGCTCCCGTCGGGCCGGCGCGACGATCCCTTCACCGCGTCCAGGAGCGGCTGCAGGCGCTTGCGCAGCGGCACGAACACGCCTTCCACGTACTTGGCGGTGCAGCCCGGCTCGTAGCTGTCGGCCAGGCCGTCCCAGCGTTCGCCGTTGGCGCGGTCCCAGCCGAAGCAGTCGGCCTTCTCGCGGTTCAGGCGAACGATCTTCTCGAGCCACGGGCGGAAGCGCGGGAAGTCGCTCGCCTTGCGGGCCTCGGCCCATTCGTGCTGGGCAATGCTGGATGTGGACGCAAGCTCCTCCACCAGCGCGGCGGGAAGCTTCGTCGCCTTGTCGTAGTCGCGACGGAACTCGCGCACGTTGACGCGATCGGGGTGCGTCTCCGGGAGCGAGGCGGTTGCCTCGGCTGCCTTCTCCAGCAGTTCCCCGAGGCGCTCGGACGTGGCCATCGAGTGCTCGATCCGCGCGAGCTGCGCGAGCTGCCGCGCGCGATGTTCGAGGCCGCCGCCGGGCATCATGGTCTCCTGGTCCCAGCCGAGGATCGCCGCCGTGCTTCCGAGCAGCCGCGCATCGCGCGCGAGTTCGATCGCTTCGGTCACGACGGGATGGGACGCGGTGGCGGGCGTGGCGGTAGTGCTCATCGCCGGGATCATAGAAGCCGCCCCTGCCCTCCATGCTCGCCCCGCGGAACGCGCCGTACGCCGCCCCAAACGCACGACGCGCGCCCCAAAGGGCGCGCGTCGTGGATGATCCAGGCTTTCAGCGTCCAGTCACTTGCCGGCCGGAGCGGTCGTCTGCGGCGGAGCCGAGGACGTGCTGGCAGGGACGATCGGCTCGAGGAACTTCACCACTTCCTCGCGCTTGCCGTCGACGCGGTTGCGGGCGTGGTCGATGGCGCCCCAGCCACGCGAATCCTTGGCGGTCTTGTCGGCGCCGGCATCGATGAGCATCTTGATCTTGTCCAGGTCGCCGTAGGCACAGGCCACCAGGAACGGCGTCATGCCGAGCGAGTTCTTGGTGGTGATGTCCGGGTTGGCGGCCATGATGATCTTGACCGTCTCGGGCTTGCCGGTGCGGAGCGCCCGCATGAGCGCAGACTCACCGGTCAGCTTGTCCGTGGCCTTGGCATCCGCGCCCTTCTCGAGCAGCATCTTCACCGTCTCGGGCTTGCCGACGCCTGCCGCCCACATGAGGGGGGTCATGCCGTTGACGTCCTGGATGTTCGGGTTGGCACCGGCCGCGAGCAGCATGCCGACGGTTTCCGGCGAACCGAGGCCAGAGGCCCACAGGAGCGGGGAGCCCTGCACCTGGTCGCGGATGTTGGGGTCTCCCTTGGCGGCAAGCAGCGCCTTCAGCGCCGCAGCCTGGCTGCGCTCGGCGGCCACGGTCACCGGCGTCTTGCCGGTGCGGTCCTGGGCGTTGGGGTTGGCCTTCGCCTCGATGAGCATCATGACGATCTCGGCGTTGCCGTTCTCCGCAGCGAAGTGCAGCGCGGTGCGCTGCGACATGCGCTCCTGGGCATCGACGCCTTCCTTGCCACCGACGGCCAGCGCGGCCTTGATGGCTGCTGCATCGCCCGAACGGGCGGCGAGCACGATCGCCGGCGATGCCTCGCTCGGCTTGGTGGCGGGGGGCGGGGTCACACCGGGCTTCAGGGCGCGCTTGACGAGCACCGAGAGCTGCGGGGACTTGGGGTTGTCGGTCATGATCGAGATCTTGACCGAGCTGCCCGTGGCTTCCCACTTCTTCCAGTCGATCTGCACTTCGTGCTCGACCTTCGAGTCGGTGGGGTTGGACACGAGGACCTCGGGGAGGACGCTCGTGATCTTGAAGGGCGTGTTCTCCACGCTCTTCATCTTGATGGTGGCGGGCGCCGCGTCCGGGGACGTGGGGCCGTCGATCATGTCCTGCGACAGCTCGATGTACGCCTTGACGTCACCCTTCACCGTGAGCATCTGGGGTGCATGGCCTTCGATCTGGAAAGTCACCATCTTGGTCAGCTGGATGCCGGCCTTGGCGCCCGGCTTCAGCGTGATGTCGACTTCGGCGGAAGCGCCGGGGGCCAGCTGGTCCGGCGGAGCCGTGGTGGTGGTGCAGCCGCAGCCCGGGACGATCTTGGTGATCCTCACCGGCTTGTCGAGGACGTTGACCACCTTGATCTTGCCGGTCTTGGCGACGTCGGCGGACATCTCGCCAAGGTTGAGGATCTCCGGCTCGAAGCGGATGGCCTGGCGTGCATCGGTGGGCGCCTGGACCGGGGTGCCGGTCTGCTTGCCGCTGTTGTTCACGGCCACCGGAGCGACCGGGAGGTCACCGGGATTCTTGGGCGCCGGGGCCAAGGCCGGCGGCGGAGCCTGCGCGGCGGTCATCGAGGTGACGGAAACGCAGGAAAGCACGGTCACGGAGCACAGCAGGGTGTTCAGCGAGATGGAGTGGTTGGCCATGGATTCAGCCTCGATCGGAAGTGTGGGCACCGTGCGGTCGGGCGACCGTGGTCCCGCGGCCCAACGCGCCAAGCGCTGGGCCAATGCAGAGATGCGCGATGTTACCTCTCCACGGCGCAGGTCTGCCTCGCCGCGGAGCCCATCCGCCGGCGAACACCCTCTATCGGTCGGTTATGTACCGGGTTCGTCGAAATATCCGATGAGGGCCGGATATCGAGCCCGGGACCCCACCCATACACTGCCCGTCCCCATGTCGAACGCCTTCGATTCTCTTCCGGAACACGTCGCCCGCCCCCATGTCCGCCGCTTCCTGCCGATGGTGACGCCCGCCAAGGCCAAGGCCGAGGACGGCAAGGAGATGGACGTGGCCCTCCTCGTCCTCCAGGATCCCCTGCGGCTCTCCCCGCAGCCGTTCATGATGCCGCTGCAGGGCACGAACCCCCAGCAGATCCAGCAGCAGGTGAACCAGTGG
>JBIIJH010000024.1:0-24249 GCA_044233905.1 Phycisphaerales bacterium | reverse complement strand
AGATCATCACCGCCGAGGACCCGGTCGAATACAACTTCAACGGCATCAACCAGGTGCAGATCCGCGAGCACATCGGGCTGACCTTCAGCGCGACGCTCAAGAGCATGCTGCGCCAGGCGCCGAACATCATCCTGGTGGGTGAGATCCGTGACCGCGAGGTGGCGGACATCGCCATCCAGGCGGCGCTCACCGGCCACCTGGTGTTCAGCACGCTGCACACCAACGACGCCCCCAGCGCCATCACGCGCCTGGTGGACATGGGCGTCAAGCCGTACCTGGTGGCAAGCTCCATCCAGGCGGTGCTCGCCCAGCGCCTCGGCCGCGTCCTCTGCGAGAAGTGCAAGGCCATCGACGATGCGCCGGATCCCAAGTTCCTGAAGCTCGTCGACATCTCCATGGAGGAGGCTGCCGGCAAGATCTACAAGGCCGTGGGCTGCCAGAACTGCAAGGGCACCGGCTATCGCGGCCGAAAGGCCATCTTCGAGATGATGATCATGAACAGCGAGATCCGCGAGCTGGCCTTCCAGCGCGCCGGCGTCTCCAAGCTGCGCGCGGCCGCCGTGCGTGGCGGCATGCGCAGCCTCCTCGGCGACGGCCGCATCAAGATCCTGAAGGGCATCACCACGCCCGACGAGGTGGCGAAGTACGCGCAGATCGAGGGCTTCGACCCGAGCGAGGTCGCGAAGCGGTAACGACGGCACGCAGCGGGCGGCTTCGCCCGACGTGACACAGATCACTGAAGAAACAGAGCTCAACCCATGGCAAGCGCAGAATCACAGACCACCGTCGAGTCCGGCAAGCCCACGCTGCAGATGGACCGCCTGCTCGACGTCGTCGTCAAGCAGGACGCCTCCGACCTTCACCTCTCCTGCGGCCGCCCCCCGACCATCCGCCTGAGCGGCCGCCTCCGCAACCTGGCGACCAAGACGCTCGAGCCGGAGGACATGATGCAGCTCATGAAGAGCGTGACGCCGGAGAAGAACCAGCAGGAGCTGCAGGAGAAGGGGAGCACCGACTTCGGCTTCGCCTTCGGCACCGCGGCCCGCTTCCGCGTCTCGGTCTTCAAGCAGAAGGGCGTCATCAGCATGGTGCTGCGCCAGATCCCGAACCGCCTGCTCAGCTTCGAGCAGATCGGCCTCCCGGAGATCTGCAAGGACCTGATCCGCCGTCCGCGCGGACTGTTCGTCATCACCGGCCCCACGGGCTCGGGAAAGACGACGTCGCTCGCGACGATGATCGACTACATCAACAACAACTGGGAACGCCACATCATCACCGTGGAGGACCCGGTCGAGTACTACCACAACCACAAGAAGTCGGTGGTCAACCAGCGCGAGCTGGGCATCGACGTCCCCACGTTCTCGGAGGCGCTGAAGCGCGCGCTGCGACAGGACCCGGACGTGATCCTCGTCGGCGAAATGCGTGACCTCGAGACCATCGAGGCCGCCATCCGCGCCGCAGAGACGGGCCACCTGGTGTTCGGCACCCTGCACACCACGGGCGCCGCCGGCACCATCAACCGAATCATCGACGCCTTCCCGACCAACCAGCAGGAGCAGGTGCGCGTGCAGCTGTCCACCTCGCTCCTGGCGGTCATCAGCCAGGTGCTGTGCCCCCGCGTGGACAAGCCCGGCCGCGTCGCCGGTTATGAGTTCCTGGTGGTCACCCCCGCCATCTCCAACCTGATCCGCGAGAACAAGACGTTCCGCATCGACTCGGCCATCCAGACCGGCAAGAAGTTCGGCATGCAGCTCCTCGACGACCACCTCTGGAGCCTGTACTCCAAGGGCATGATTTCGGCGGAGGAGATGATCGACAAGTGCCGCAACCCCGGTGACATGACCGAGAAGGTCCACCGTGCCGGCGGAAACGTCGGCCGCGCCGAGCTTGACGAGAAGCACGAGGGCTGATGAGCCTGACGGGCCGCCGTCCATGCTTGGGCGGCGCCGAGATCGCCGCAATGCAGTCTTGATTTGCAACTGACACAACGAATCGAAGCGTCAATCATCGTAAAAATCGTTCCCTAACATGCCATCCGCCAGCGCCTTGCGTCCGTATTTCCTTGTGGCCCCCTCGGCTGCCCGGATCGGGCCAGGCCCCCGGTGCCCCGCAGAGCGCTCTGCGGCTGCCGGCCTCGGCTGAGAGTTGATCGCAGGAGCCCGCACATGCCCGAGCCAGGTGTCCTTACCCCCGTCCCCGTCGAAGAACTGAAGCAGCGTCGCTTCGGCCGCGTCCTCACCAAGATGGGGAAGGTGACCCGTGACGACGTCCAGGTGGCGCTGACGGCGCAGCAGAGCACCCACACGGGCAAGAAGCTCGGCCAGATCCTGCTGGAGTCCGGCAAGATCACCGAGCAGGACATCGAGATCGCGCTCGCCGGGCAGTTCGGGTTCGAGTACATCGACCTGTCGTCGCTCGAGCTGCCGCCGGGGGTCATCGCGGCCATCCAGCCGGCCACCGCCAACAGCTACAAGGTGGTGCCGGTGGCCTACGAGCCGGCCACCCGTGCGCTGGTGATCGCGATGAAGAACCGGGACAACTACCGAGCCGTCGACGACCTGAAGAACGTGATGGGCTTCGGCAGCGTCCGGTGCGTGGTGGCGGCGCCTGACCAGATCGACGCCGCCATCGCGCGGCACTACGGCGGCAAGTCCATGGCGGACGCCGGCCGCAAGATCCTGGCCGAGCAGGACTCCGCCGCGGTGCAGGCCGCCGCCGGCCGCTCGAGCGCCAGCATCGACCTGACCACGCTCGGCGACGCGATGAGCGACAACAAGGTGGTCGAGCTCCTCAACCACCTCCTGATGCAGGCCATCGCCGACAAGGCCAGCGACATCCACATGGAGCCCTTCGAGGCAGAGTTCAAGGTGCGCTACCGCATCGACGGCGTGCTCTACGAGATGCTCCCGGTGCCGAAGCCGCTGGCGATGCCGCTCGTCAGCCGCGTGAAGGTGCTTGCCAAGCTCAACATCTCCGAGCGCCGCCTGCCGCAGGACGGCCGCGTGGAGATGGCGCTTCCCTCGGGCCAGGTGGACCTGCGCGTCGCCGTGCTGCCCACCATGTTCGGCGAGAGCGTGGTGCTCCGCGTGCTCGACCGCTCCAACGTGCAGCTGTCGCTCGACCGCATCGGCCTGCGCGACGACGACCTCGAGCACGTCCGCACGCTCATCAACAAGCCCAACGGCATCGTGATCGTCACCGGCCCCACCGGCTCGGGCAAGACCACCACGCTGTACGCGGCGCTGAACGAGCTCAACCAGGTGGACACCAAGATCCTCACCGCCGAGGACCCGGTGGAATACGACATCGCGGGCCTGGTCCAGTGCCAGGTGAACCACGACCAGGAGCTCACCTTCGCGAAGCTCCTGCGCAGCTTCCTCCGACAGGACCCGGACATCATCCTGGTGGGCGAGGTGCGCGACCTGGAGACGGCGCAGATCTCCATCCAGGCGTCGCTCACGGGCCACCTGGTGTTCACCACGCTCCACACCAACGACGCGCCGTCCAGCATCGCGCGTCTCACCGACCTGGGCGTGGAGAGCTTCCTCCTGACCGCCACGCTCGAGGCGATCATCGCCCAGCGCCTGGCGCGCCGGATCTGCACCAACTGCAAGGAGGAGTTCATGCCCAGCGAGGAGCAGCTCATGGAGCTGTCGCTGCGCCCGCAGGACGTGGGCGGCCGCACCTTCTTCCGCGGCCGCGGCTGCGAGCGCTGCAACAAGAGCGGCTACAAGGGCCGTCTGGCGATCTTCGAGATCATGGCCATGAACGACGACATGCGCGAGATCATCATGAGCCAGGGCAGCACCGCGGTGCTGCGCCACGCGGCTCGCAAGTACGGCATGCGCACGCTCCGTGAGTGTGGCCTGCTTTCCATCTACGACGGGCAGACGACCATCGACGAAGTCGTCCGCGAGACCCTCAGCGAGGATTGAACGCCCCATGCCTACCTATGCATACGAGGCGATGAACGCGTCCGGGAAGACCCAGAAGGGCACCATCGACGCCACCAGCAGCGACGACGCCATCATGAAGCTGCGCAGCGACGGTCTCTACCCGACCACGGTGCGCGAGCAGAAGGGCGGCGGCGCTGCCAAGCCGAACGTCGCGCCGGACAAGAAGAAAAAGAAGAAGGGCGGTGGCTTCAACCTCTCCTTCGGCGGCGTGCCCCTCAAGCGCCGCGTGCTCTTTACCCGCCAGCTCTCCACGCTGCAGGACGCCGGCCTGCCGCTCCTGCGCTCGCTCCAGATCCTGGAGAGCCAGCAGAAGCCCGGGAAGCTCAAGACCATCCTCGAGACCGTCTGCGAGGACGTGGAGGGCGGCAACACCCTCAGCGACGCCTTCGCGCGACACCCCAAGGCCTTCGACCGCCTCTACACCAAGATGGTGAAGGCCGGCGAGATCGGCGGCGTGCTCGACGTCATCCTGCAGCGCCTGGCCGACTTCATGGAGAAGGGCCAGCGCCTTCGTTCGCGCATCAAGGGCGCCCTCATCTACCCGACGGTGGTCATCCTCATCGCCGTGGCGATCGTGACCGGCATCATGTACTTCGTGATCCCGAAGTTCCAGGAGATCTTCAATGACTTCAACGTGAAGCTCCCGGCCCTGACGCTCTGGCTGGTCTCGGCCAGCAAGTGGATCGCCGGCAGCGCCAGCCCGGACCAACGGGTACCGGGCGTGATATGGATCATCGCGGCGCCGTTCATCATCTTCTTCCTGCTGAAGGTGATCCGGAAGACCGGGTACGGCCGTGCCGCGTTCGACTGGATCATCCTGAAGATCCCCGTGATCGGCAACCTGGTCCAGAAGACCACCGTGGCCCGCTTCACCCGGACGCTCGGAACGCTGGTGGCGGCGGGCGTGCCCATCCTGGAGGCCATCACCATCACCAAGGAGACCTCGGGCAATTGGGTGTTCGAGAAGGCCCTCGGCAGCGTCCACGACAGCATCAAGGAAGGCGAGACGTTCGCCGGCCCGCTCCGCAAGGCGAAGGTCTGCGACGCCATCGTCGTCAACATGATCGACGTCGGCGAGGAGACCGGCGACCTGGACGTGATGCTCATGAAGATCGCCGACAACTACGACGAGGAAGTGGACGTCGCGGTGGCCAGCCTCCTGAGCCTGCTGGAGCCGTTCATGGTGGTGATCCTGGGCGGCATCGTCGGAACCATCGTTCTGGCGCTGTTCCTCCCGCTCGTCAGCATGATCGAGAGCGTCTCCGGCCAGAAGGGCGGCAAGTGATGGGTCCGTCCCGCCGCACGGGCCTCGGGCGCCCGGCAGGGCATCGGGCAGGGCTTGGTCGCGGCTTCACCGTGGTCGAGATCCTGGTGGTGCTCGGCATCGTGATCGGCGTGATCTCGACGCTCGTGGTCGGCCTCGGCTACGCCGCGCGCCGGGCGCGCGTGGCGAACACCGAGTTCCTGATGAACTCGATCGTGGCGGGCATGACGCGGTTCCGCGCCGAGACGGGGTACATCCCGCCGATCCTCGGGGATGCGCAGCAGGTGTCCTCGGGCAACGTCACCAATCCCAACGGCAGCAACGCGCCGCCGGTGGGCTGGCTGCGCGACGTGCTCCTGCCGAGCTCGCTGCCGGTGACGGCCTCGGGCGGCCCCAACTACGGGGCATGGAGCAACCCGCAGAAGACGGCGTTGCAGTACTGGTGCTCCACCACGACGCTCCCGGAGTACCTCCTGGGTCTCGGCGACCGGTCGCAGGATGGCTACGGCGTGATCATGGAATCGAACGGCGCGCTGCCCACGAACACCGGCACGCCCGGCTACCGCGAGCAGCCGACCCTCGGCATCCGCAACCCGGGGCAGGACGGCGCGTGGGGTTCGGTGCTCAACCCGCGTCCCACCACCTCCGGCAACGGCCTGTTCGCTTCGCGCAACCTGGCGGCAGCCAGCGCCTCCACCGGCAACGCGGATTCCACCACCTCGTTCCTGCGCGGCAAGTCGCTCGGGCCCTACATCGAGGTCAAGGCCGAGAGCGAGCTCGGCGCGGTCTCGCAGATCAACGCAGGCGTCCCCATCGCCGTGAAGACCAACGACACCGGCTACTTCGACAGTGCGCCCAAGTGCCTGCTCGATTACTTCGGCAAGCCGATCGTGTTCTACCGACGCGGCTACCTCAACGGCGATCCGCGCAGCAACGACCGTTCGTGGTCGCTGGCCGACGTGGTGGCGCTCCGTCCGCAGCGCTTCAACCCGGGCGAGGACGTCGACGCCATGCCGGACGCGCAGGGCGACACCAGTGCCAGCCGCGCGGCGCTTGCCGCGGAGTACGGGCTCTTCTCGTCGGGCCCGGACCAGAACTGGAATCCGACCACGCGCGCCGACGCGGCGGGCTTCAACGAGGACAACATCGTGAGGTTGGGCCCGTGATGTCCGGCATGCCCAGCCTCCATGCCGCACATCCCGCGCCGGCACGCGCGCGGGGCAGGGCGTCGACTGGCCGGGGCTTCACGCTCCTCGAGATCATGATCGTGATGGGCGTGATCCTGATCCTCACGTCGCTCGTCCTCGGCGTGGGCTCCGCGCTCCTCAAGCGCGCGGAGCGCTCGCAGGTGGAGAGCGCCATGAGCATCATGGAGAGCGCCTTCAGCGAGTGGGAGGCCCAGACCGGGCGACCCATGACCTACAACGGGGCGTTCAACTCGCTGACGAACCCCACCACCGAGGTGTTCCCGTCGGGCGCCACCATCGAGGTCTTCGACGTCCGCGAGCCGCCCGCCACGCCGGCGCCCACCGCTCCGAACAACGCCGGCAACCGGCTGATCTTCACGCGTGCCCGCGGTGCGGGCATCTATGCGCTGAACCTCCTCTCGCAGATCGAGACGATCCGTCCGATGCTCGCGGGCATCCCCGTGAGCCTGCTGCGTCCGGAGTCGAGCCTCTCCAATTACCCCGCGGCAAACATCACGTCCGGCGGCATCCTGTACACCCCGTCGTCCCGATCCACCGCGGGAACCGGTTCGACCCGCTCCGAGCTGCTCGACACCTGGGGCGGCCGCGTCGCGTTCGTGTTCCCGGGCCGGGCCTTCCGGTACGGGGTCGATACCGGCCTGCCCGACGCGGACGGAACCGTGCGAACTCCTGCGGAAAACATCCTGGGGGTCTGCACCAACCGCCGTATATGCCTGGTGTCGGCGGGCCCCGACGGCCTCTTCGGCGTGAGCGGCGAGGTGACTCCCGATACCGCCGTCGTCCGTGCGGCCGCCGCTGCCGACAACATCTACCTGTACGAACTGGATCCGCCGGACTGAGCTGGATGAACCGTCATACCCACCATCCCCGCGTCGCACGCCGCGCCTTCACGCTCCTGGAGCTGTTGGTGGTGATGGGCATCCTGCTCGTGCTGGCGACCCTGACGGTCATCAGCGTGGGCAAGGTCACCCGCGATGCCAAGCTCGCCAACGCCACCAACACGGTGGTGGCCGCGCTGGGTACGGCGCGTGCCATCGCCATCCGTGACAACGCGTACGTGATGGTCACCTTTCGCGTGGCGCCCGATCGCCGCGCCAAGGCACTCCCGCGCGAGCCGCAGATCATCCAGGTGGTGACGGCGCGGTGGACGGGGGAGGTGGTCACGGCCAACACGCCGCTTCCGATTCCGAACCCGTCCGGCGCCGAGGTGATGGTCGACGACGTCTTTGCGGATCGATTCCTGCCCGTGCCCGGCGTGCCTTCGCGCGACCTTCCCGCGGGCATTCTGGTGGCAGGGCCGGCCTTCGGCTTCGTGACGGACGCCTCCGTGGGAAGCAACGACCGCCAGTGGCGGACGCAGCCGCGCTTTGCCGGCACCGCCAACCTCTCCGTGACTCCGCCGACCTATGCGCCGGACCTCGCGAAGACCGAGCTCGGCTGGTCGATCGGCGTCCTCTTCGGCCCCAACGGCCGTGCGCTCTCGCGCAATCCCGAGCAGGTGCTGGAAGTCGTCACGGCGTCCTCCGGCAACCAGAACGCGTACGTGAAGTCCTTCGTCGACTATGACGGAAACGGCTTCCCGCGCCGCGGTACCACCAATGTCTTCGGCAGCGGCCCGAACAACGTCGACTTCTTCGTCTACGACGAGCCCACCGACGAGCCGCTGGTGGACTACGTGCCGTACCTCGCCGTCTTCAACGATGCCGAGGCGCGCGAGCGTTTCACGCCCTCCACGTGGAAGGGCACGAACATCGGCGGCAACGGAACTCCGCCGCCGCGCATCCGCGACCAGTCGCTCTTCATCGAGGAGCAGGCCGACCGCATCACCTTCAACCGCTACACCGGCGTGCCGGGGATCATCTCCAAGTGACGAACGTGCGGACCAACCTGCGTGCGTCCTCGCTCCGTGCGTCCTCGCGCCGTGCGTTCTCCCTCATCGAGCTCCTGCTCTCGGTGTTCATCCTGGCGATCGGGATCATCTCGGTCTCCGCGCTGTTCCCCGCGGGCATCGCGCAGCAGGCCCAGACGGCGGACGACCAGCTCGGGCCGGTGGTGGCCGAGCAGGCGCTTGGGCTCCTCCGCAGCCGTGTCTCGCCCGAGGACTTCGGAACGTTCGAGGAATTCGGCATCACCAACGTACTGGCGCAGTCCATCCAGAACGGCAATTCGAGCTACGTTTTCCGCCCCTGCGCGGGTGACTGGAGCTGGATCCGTCCGGGCGTCATCCGCAGCAACCAGACGGGCACGGCCTTCGACGACGTCGGCGCCATCGACCTCTTCGCCACGCTGGCGCAGAACCAGTCCGGTGCCACGCAGGAATTCTGCGAATTCCCCAACGGCGTCCAGGGCTCCTCCGGCGTGCGGTTCTACGGCGCGCCCTACAACACGTCGCGCACCTCGCTGGCGCCGCCCATCATCGTCACCCAGCGCGAGCGCTGGTGGCCGTCCGTGCCGGACGGTGGGCCCATCACCACGCCGCCAACCTATTCCTGGGACTGCATGTTCCGCCGCCACGGCGGCCGCATCCAGGTGGCCATCTTCGTCTACCGGATCATCGGCGTGGGTGGTGCGGTGAAGAACTACGTGTCGCCCTCGAACGGCAACCCGTCGTACCCGACCACCCTGGCCGACGGCAACGTGAACCTGCCTCCCGTGCCGTACCGCCGCGTGCCGATCTCGACCGCGGGCAGCGGGCAGGGCACCACCGGCCCGATCCTGGGACTGCAGGTCAGGAACGGCTGGGAACAGCCGTCGAACCTCTCGCTCACCACGCAGAGCCCGTACAGCACCGGCATGTTCGCCGCCACGCAGGGCCTCTCCGCCACGGACATGAGCGCGGCGTCCATCCCCAAGGTGAGCGTGCAGTGGCAGCAGCCCGGCCAGTGGATCATCGACAACAACGGCAACGTGCACCGCGTGGCGCAGGGCCGTCGCAACGCGAGCGATCCCATCCAGGTGCGCATGAGTGCGCCGGTCCCGCGCGTTCCGTCCGCGCAGGTCTTCGACGACTACGAGCTGCAGCCCGCCGCGGCAAGCACCACGGATCCCGTGCCGCAGGGCGTCCGCACGCTCCACTACGTGCCCACCATCATCGATGCCAACGGCACGCAGCTCTTGGCCGTCTACGCCACGGTGAGGGAACTCTGACCATGCGCCGTGCCTTCACCGTCGTCGAGCTCCTGGTGGCGGTCGTGGTGCTGCTGGCCGTGATCATCGCCACCAGCAAGATCTTCAACACCGCCAGCAAGGTGAGCTCCACCGGCGAGGCCAACGCCGACGTCCTGCAGCAGGGCACCATCATCGAGGAGCAGCTGCGCCGCGACCTGGAGCGCATCAGCCGCGACGGCTACATGGCCATCCACTGCACGGTGGTGGCCAACAACGTCAACCAGTTGATCTCCGGCGCCACGGCGCCGCTCCTCAACCCGCAGCTGGCGGCGGACGCCATCCTGCGTTGCGACCAGATCGTCTTCTTCACCGCGGGCACCGAGACCTCCGCGCGCTGGGCCGGCCCCGGCGACCTGGTGACCAGCGGCGGCGGCCAGCAGTCCCGCGCCACGCGCGTCTACTACGGCCACGGCGTGCAATTCCCCGGCCTGCCGAACGATCCCACCAGCAACCCGCCCGGATCGAATCCCAACTCCGCGGTGAAGCCGATCATCACCGGCGTGACGCCGGCCCCGCCCGGCGGGGTGCCGGCCCAGATCACGCCGTGGACCTGGTTCAACCCGCTCAGCTTCCAGCTTGGGTGGAGATATGCCACGAGCACGCAGACTTCCGGCCCGCGCGTCCTGGCGAATCAGCCCGAGGCGCGTCAGTGGGTGCTGGCGCGCAAGGCCGTGCTCCTTGCTGACGATGGTGGACGTCCGATCTATTACCCCGAGCCCGGAAGCCTGACCATGGCTGCGACGCAGGGCGCGAGCTCGGCCACCTCCATCTACGGCGACCGCAGCTATGCCGCGCCCTCCGGCACCGATGCCAACTCCTACTACCAGGAGTTCAGGGACCGCAATTACATCCCGCTCAGCGCGAATGTCATTCCCAGCCCCTCGATTCAGTCCGGCTGGGTCGACATCGCGGCCAGTGACCTGGACAAGGTTCGTCGCGCCATCTCGCCCACCATGCGGCTGGCCACGCCGCTGCAGCTCGGTGGCAACCCGTACCTGACCTCGCTTTCGACGCCGTTCACCCTGCCGGGAATCGGTTTGCCTCCGCAGTCCTGGCCTATCGGCGGCGGTGCACCCGTGTGGCCGAGCGCCACCGGCGTGACGGCGGTGGGTGGCAACATGCCGTCCCCGGCGGCGGTCGGCGGCTTCACCACGCAGCGCGACCGCATCATGCGCGGCACGTTCGGCGTGCCCGCGGCGTCCGCCATCCCCGCGGGCTACGGCCTCCTCGGTTGGCCACGCTCGGAGAAGGGCATCGGCAACACCGACCGCAAGAGCGAGATGCTGATGTCGCCGACGCTCGTCACCAACTGCAGCTCTTTCCAGGTGGACTGGACGTGGGAGCCGCTCACCGGGCGCCAGACCGACGCATCGGGTGCGCTGGTCCCGGCATCCGCGCGCCTTTCGATCGGCGGTGCCCCGGCGTTCACGGTGACATCCACGCCTTCGACCATCCTGCGCGGCTACGAGCCGTTCGCCAGCGCGCCGTGGGCGGCCAACAGCGAGGACCCCTCGCAGCAGGTCCGTCCGCAGCCGTGGTTCGGCTTCCCCGACGTGGGCGGCGGAATCACCATCCCGGCATCGCAGCAGCTGGGCGTCACGCTTGCGCAGGACCTGGCGGTGATGCCGGACGTCGCCCGCGGATCCTCGGGCACCGACCGCACGAACCTCCACATGCGCGCCGTGGCGCAGGCCATCGAGGGTGTTGCCGGTGCTGCGCCCAACTCGCCTGCCGCCGTTTCCGCTCCCTACGGTGCAGGCGTCCCCATCCGCACCTACACCGCGGTCTTCGGCTTCAACCAGGACGAGGCCTACACCGTCACGCCGGACGGCTATGTGGTGGCCCGCGACGACTACACCCCCTGGCCGACGCAGATCCGCGTCACCTGCACCGTCCACGACCCGCGCCTGGTCCTCGACCGCGGTCGCGACTTCCAGTTCGTGCTCGACGTGCCCAAGCGTCGCAAGGACTGACCGTACACCGTTCGAGCGAAGGAACCCCGTGATCCACGCCCCGCGCAACACCACTGCCACCGCCCGCGCACATGCCCGTGGCAACACGCTTGTCCTGGTCACCGCCATCCTGGTGCTCCTGGTGATCATTGCGACTGCTTTCCTCGTGCGCGCGCAGTCGGGCAGGGCGCAGGCGGCGGCACAGCAGAAGGCCACCGGGCGTCAGGCGCGCGTGGACACCTTGGCGTCCACCGTGGCGCAGGAAGTGGCCGATGCGCTCTTCGTCAAGCGGATCGACGCCTCGAGCATGGCCGCGCAGATCGCGGCCAACCAGGCCACCGGCCTCACCGGCCAGCCGCTCTTCGGCGAATTCATGGCGCGCAGCGACTACGCCCGCCTGCCGGCCGAGCCGCTTGCCCTCCGCTACGGCGTCGATTACTTCGACTCGATCTCCAACCTGAACCTGGGCACGGTCGCGGGCGGCGACGGCTACCTGGACGGCTACAACTTCGCCCCGTACTCGGTGAACCCGTTCACCAACTGGCCGGCCCGCTACGGCAACATCACCGGGGAAGGCAACCCGATCGGCAACCCCGGCTTCGGCGACACCCGCTGGCTGGCGAGCACGGAGCCGGTGCGCGCGCTCACGATGCAGCAGGTGGGCGCGAACGTGGTGCTGCCCGCTCCGCCGAGCGTCCGCGGCGGTCCCGCCTTCACCACCAACTGGGGCAACCTGGCACTGGATGGCGGCGGGGCGCCGGTTCCCTCGCCCGAGGGCCTCGGATTCAGCCATTGGTCGCACCTGACCTGGTTGCCCACTGCGGAGAACGGATTCCGGGTCTGCTGGGACATCTCGAACGTCGAGGCCAACTGGGACCACCTGCCGGCAGGTACCGCCAACCCGTCGCTTGCGCAGCGCGCCGTTGCGGGCGAGCTCAACCTCGGCACGCCCTACGAGCAATGGCTGCCGTTCGTGGCGCCGCGCGAGCCCGCCATCACCGGCAAGGATTCGCGTGGATACCTCATCCTGGACCAGACCGACTGGCAGACGCGCGTCAACAACTGGTTCAACGTCGGGGTCGTCAACTACAGCGCGGTTCCCCCGCATGCCCAGATGATCCTGGGCACGGCGCCGCGCAACAACGCGCTGCCGAACTTCCTGCAGCTGGGTGCCTTCGGTGACCCGTCGGACGAGTTCAAGCTGGTGCCGAGCGGCACCGGCACCACGTACGTGCCGTCCTCGCGCAACCTGATCGGTCGCACCCTGGCCGATGCCGACGGCGACGGCTGGACGGATTCCTTCTGGTTCGTTTCCCCGAGCTCCAGCGACCGCAGCACCCGCCAGCTGGTGGCGGTGCGCATCATGGACAACAGCGCGCTGCTCGACATCAACGTCGCCACGCGTTCCGAGCGCTCGAACACCATCGGCCAGACGCCGGCCGACCTGGCGCTGGCCACCCGCGGGGATTCCTACGACCAGACCGCGGCGATCGGCTCGTCGGCCGCGTTCCGCGACCCGGCCGTCGGCTTCTTCAATGCGCGCGAAAACGACCCGGAGTACCGCGCCAACTTCAGCTTCAAGACGCTGCTTCCGGCGCCCGGCGCACAGCCGACCATCGCTCCTGCGAATCTGATCTATGCGGTGGCAAGCAACACCGCCGGCACGCCGACCGGCGGCGTCGACGTGGGGTGGGCCCCGGAGCGCTGGGAGGGCCGTCGCACGCAGCCGGCCGCGCCGTCCGCCACCGCGGTCGACAGCTACCAGTCCGGCTTCCTGCGCGCGCTCGGCGTCATGCAGGAAGGCACCGCTGGCGGCGCGAATGCCGCGGCGCCGTTCTTCGATTCCTCCGCGGACTTCAACACCACGGGCTCCAGCGCCGTCTACGGCGACGCCTTCGTCTTCAGCCGCCCCTCGGACCGCCTCAGCTACTTCAAGGCGATGGCCAACGGCGGCGACGTGGTCGATCCGGTCACCGCCGCGCGCGTGATGACGCTCACGCCCTTCGGCTCCGATGACGAGGTGGAGCTGCGCGGCTCCAACGGGCTCAACTCCCCGCAGACGGTCAGCCGTCTGGAAGGCTCGCTGAACGGCTCCGGCTCGATCTTTGCCGACCAGATCGCCTTCGGCTCGTTCATGCGCTCCACCCGCTCCCGCGAGGAGACCGCCCGCTTCTTCGACCCCGACGACGTCCGCGTCCAGGACTGGCGCGCGCGCCGCGCGTGGACCCCGGGCACCACGGCCTTCGCGGCCCGCTCCGGCTCGGAGCTCCTCCTCGACCATCGTCGCCTGATGACCACGCTCTCGGGTTCGCGCAACGAGACGCTGCCGCCACGCCTGTGGACGATCGTCGACCACTCCTCCCAGCCCGCGGGCGTGCCCGACGAGCGGTTCCGCGGCGACATCACGCGCACGGTCCCGGCATACGCCAAGCGCGGCGTGGACTTCGACCGGGACGGCAACCCCGACGACGTGACGGGCGATGGCCAGGTCACGCTCGCCGATGACCTGGCGCCGTACCACCCGAACATCATGTTCCCCGGCGCCTCGCTGATCCCCAACGGCACCGGCGGCAACAACTTCGGCATCGGCATCCGTGACGCCACCGGCGACGGCAGGATCGACGTGGCCGACTTCGAGCGCGCCCGCCGGCGATTCCTGGTGGACAACCGCAAGCTCGACCTGCGCCGCCCGAACGACGAGCCGGTGTTCGACCCCGCCTCCAACTCCACGCGTCCGGCGACCGGGGGGGAGATCGCATCCGCCGATGCCAAGTTCTCGTTCGACCTGCAGCGCATCATGCGCCGCAGCCTGATCGACGAGGGAAGCAAGCAGAGCTACCTGGGCCGTCCCGGGCAGACCTCGCAGGAGGCCAATGCCTCGCTCGCAGCCACCAAGATGATGATCGCGAGCTTCGCGGCCAACACGCTGGCGTACCGCGACGGCGAGCGCCGTGTGACCAACACGCTGTACCTGGACCAGCCGCTGCACCCCACGGAAGCCGTACCGGTCCCTGCTGATGCCGTGATCGATCCATCGATCACCAATGCCGGCTTCATCGGCGTGGAGAAGCAGCCCTTCATCCAGGAAGTCTTCATTGCCTTCGTCTATCCAAAGACGAAGTTGAGGCAGTCGGACATCGATGCCGTGGTCGGCACCGGCCCTGGCACCAACCCGGGCTGCCCCAACCCCGCCAACTGCACGGTGAGTTCGTCGGACCCGTACGCGCTGCCCGACTGCACGGCCGACGGTGCGGGCGAGCACTTCGTGGTCTACGACCCGGGCGATCCCACCACCTGGCCGGCCGTGGTGTTCGTGGCGCAGGTGGCGAACCCGTTCAACGAGCCCGTCAACCTGGCCGACTTCGAGCTGCGTGTGAACCCGGCCTCCGGCGCCCCGCAGCGCTTCTTCTTCGGCCTGCCCGGGCCCACCGGCAGCAAGAGCGGCAACATCTACGGAGCGGACGTCGAGCTTGGCCCCTCCACGCCGGAAGAGCCTCGCACGGCCATCGTCTTCAGCCTGCCCGAGAATTTCCCCAACGGCGATCCGTTCCCGCGCGATGCGTGGCTCGACTTCCTGGACATCGGTGCATCCATCGACACGGACGGCAACGGCTCCATCTCGGCCACCGAATCGGATCCGTCCAACGACGTGAAGCCCGGCCAGCCGTTCAACCCGGACGCAAACGCCATCTTCGCACCGGCCTGGGGCGGCGGCACGCTGGAGGCGAACAACAGGCGCGGCGGCACGCTGTACTTCGATGCCACGCGCACGATCCCGCCGGCTGCGACGTTTCCCGGATTCGACGTCAGCGGCGACCTGAACCGCTGGAAGCCCTCGCCGTCCGTCGGTGGGGCACCGCCCACCAATTCCTACGTGGAGCTGCGCCGCGCTGTCTATCCGAGCAACGGCGGCACGCCCACGTGGACCGTGGTCGACCGCTTCGAGAACGAGCTCGATCCCTCGCTCTCCGGCCAGACCGGCCAGCGCTTCACCGACCTCCTGCTGCGCAATTACATCGACGGCGCCACCGGCTCGCTTCCTCCGGAGCCGGACATCCAGTGCCGCTCCGGCAGCCTGGCCATCAACGGCATCCGCATCAAGCTCGAGGACTACTTCGTGACCTGGGCGCGCGGCGGCCGCCAGTGGCTCTTCGACACCCAGAACGGCCTGCAGGGGTCGCCCCTTGGCCGCGGTGTCATCACCCCGGACGAGCGCACGCCGCGCTATGCGTTCGCGCGCACCACGGGCGTGATGGCCAGCTCGTCCACCACGAGCGGCTCCGCCCTCCAGGAGACCATCGTCGGCGGCACCGATGCCGGTGGCCGCAAGGGCGAGATCCTCTCCACCACCACCGATCCCGACGCCACCACGGCGGGCAGCGCGTGGGTGAACGTCCCGTACTTCAACATCTGGGGCGAGCAGAAGCGTGGCAAGCCGACGTTCTTCCCGACCCGCATCCCGGAGAGCGCGCAGGGCCGCACCTACGACTACCCGGCCTGGCGCCTGACGAACGCGACGCCGCCGAGCGGCATGGTGCTGAACTACGGAGAGAAGGGCGTGACCGACGCGGCCTTCGTCGATGGTTCGGACCCGAACAACTTCCTGGCGCCGTACCGGTTCTTCCAGAAGGACGCGGACTTCGACCAAGCCGCGGAGGTCCTCGACGTTCCGATGTGGGGCCCGATGGTGGACCGTTCGGGAAGCGGTCGTACCTACGCGACGCTCTCCGAGATCCTGGCTCAGCCGCAGGACTCCACCGCCACGCTCTACTTCCCCAAGTTCCCGAAGCCGGCGCAGTCGAACGGCGTCCGTGCGTACGGATCCAACGAGGTGCACTACAACCGTCTCCAGCTTGAGCCGGCGCAGTACGACACGGTCGCGCCGCCCGGCGGCCGTCCGAACCTCCTGAGCGGTGTGCAGACCATGCCGCCTCCGGTGGAGACCATCACCGCCACCACGCCGGCGCAGCAGAACGGCATCGGCTTCAACAGCCGCCTGCCGGGCGGGGCCTCGCTCCTGGACGCGTTCGTGGTGGATGACCGCGGTGCGCAGCCGTTCGACACCTGGACCAGCACCAGCGCGCCGGACAACGCCATCGACTTCAACGAGCGCGCCACGGCGGAGAACCGACGCCTGCGTCTGGCGCGCAACTTCGAGGGCAAGCTCACGCCCGGCCTCATCAACATCAACACCGCGCCCATCGAGGTGATGCGTGCGATGCCGCAGATGCTGCGGCTTTCCTACGACGACGACTTCCCGATCACGAGGACCTCGGACTCGGATCCGTCCACCCTGAACGCGTCGAGCTCCGGCACGGCGTCCTCGGCACTGGGCCAGCGGCGGCAGATGCGCGACGTGTCCACGTGGCAGGCTTCGCCGTACGACTCGACGGCCGGCCTCCCCGGTCCGTCCAACGCGCAGTCCATCCTGTTCGACTACGGCATCGCCGCACCGCGCGTGCGCATCCCGGAGGCCATCGAGCTGTGGCGGAACAAGACCAACGTCTCCGGATTCGAAACCGGTGACGGTGCGCCGATTGCTGCCTTCCCGAACCTTCCGAGCTACACGAGCCGAGGCCTGGACCTGGCAGATGCGAAGAACAACCGCGAGTGGTGCCCTGACATACGAAGCGAGCGCGGCTTTGACAGCCTCGGAGAACTGGCTGTGCTCACGAAGGGCGCTGCGTTCGCGGCAGCGCCGGCAAGCGATGCCGACGGCAACCTCACCCCTGACGTCCAGGACATCGCCAAGGGCCTGGTCAAGGACGTGAACCGCAACAACGTGGCGGATTCGGCCGACGTCTCGCCGATCGTCGCCGGCGCCAATGGCAGCGGCCCGCTCATCAGCTGGAACGCAGCCGAAGGGTGGTCGATGCGCTTTGCCGGCCTGGATCCGTACCGCACCAAGTGGGACGACCCCACGTGGGGCGCCGGTCGCAACGCCCCTGTCGGCGCGGGCCCGCAGTCCGCGGGTGGCACGGCGCTCGCGTACCGGACGGAGGGCATTCCCCAGGCACTCAATGCGAACGCCACGCAGTCGTACCCCCTGACTGGCCGCACTGCGATCGACAAGCACCTCCTGGTGGTGGCCACGGACGACCGTTCCACCTCCGGCGTCATCGAAACCGACGACCCGAGCAACAACGCGCTCGGCGCCGCCTTCACCGAGACCAAGGCCTATCGCTACGACCAGACCGCCGGCGACGCCGTGGAGCAGAACCAGCTCCTGAAGGGCATCTCCAACCTGGTCACCACGCGGAGCGACGTCTTCACCGTCTGGCTGCGGATCCGCACCATCAAGCAGGACCCGCTCACCGGCCAGTGGAACGGCACCGACCCTGAGTTCATCATCGACGACTCGCGTTACATGATGACCGTGGACCGTTCGTCCGTGGATCGCCCCGGCGAGCAGCCGCGCATCGTGAGCTTCGTGAAGGTCTCGAACTGAGCGTGCATGCCGATCGGAGTGCCGGTCGCGCATCCGCAGGGAGCGCCCCGCGCGCCACGTGCGGGTTCACTCCTTCGCGCGGCCGCGGCTCGTGATCTGGAGCGTCACCGCGTCGCTCGAGCGGCTCAGGTCGATCACGCCGTTGGCCGTCCACGCGTAGCCCGCGGGGTAGGGCATGGTGACCGCGCCCGGTACCGGCGAGGCGAAGCCGTAGCAGATGGGCAGGCACCGGTTGAGGTCGTCCCAGGTGCCGAAATTCTTCCACGGCCGCTCCACGGCGAGGCCGCCGCGGATGCTGCCCCGCAGGTCGTTGGGGCTGAACGGCACCCAGCCGGCGCCTGGCAGGAAGAACTCGCACCAGGAGATGAAGCGCGTGCGCTGGGAGGTGCCCGCGGAGTTCGACAGCTCCGCCATGCCGAGCACCGTGCGCGCGGGAATGCCCGCGGCACGCAGCACCGCCACGCACGCGGCGGCCAGGTCGTGACAGCTGCCGGTGCCGGCGTTCATGGCGTTCCAGGCGCCGTTGAAGATGATGCCGCGCGGGAAGCCGTTCTCGATGCGCGTGCCGTCGGCATCCACCGCGGTGAACGCCTGCACGGTGGCACGCACCAGTTCCTTGGCGGCGATCCACGGGGTCACCGTGCGCAGGTTGCCGCCGCTGGCCTTGTCGACGAACTTCCTGAAGTCCTCGTGGCCTGACTCGATGCCGGGGCTCGGCTTCAGGCTTTCCTGCGCCTCCGCCGGCCACTCCGCGGGCCAGGTGATGGCGGCGGCGGCACGTTCGTCCACCACCGACGACCAGCACTGCTCGGTCCACGCGGCCGTCCACTTGATGCTCTGGCCGTTGGCATCGGGGATGGCGATGCCCACCGCCATCATGCCTTGGGCCAGGCCCTGGCGGGTGGTGGTTCGCAGCTTGGCGTTGGGGGCCTTCTCGCCCTGCACCCAGATCTCGGTGCGGATGCTGTCGGGGCTCACCTGGCTCCACGTGGATTGCAGCACCACGGGCATCCACACCATGATGCGGCTCAAGGCCATGGTCTGCACCTGGCCGTCGCGCATCACCGGTGCATAGACGCTGGCGTTGAGCTGGGCGTCCCAGATGCGGGGCTCCACGCGCTTGAGCGGCGGTTCGGGGGGGCGGCCGGAGATGGTGCTGAAGGCTGCCGGCGCCTGCGCTGACGGTGCCGCGGGCGCCGGCGGGGCGCCTACGGGGGGCGTGCAGAGCAAGGCGGCAACCAGTGCTGCTCCGGGGTCCATGGCTTCACGATACGCCGTGGGCGTGCGTGCGGCTGCAAAAGCACCGCGGGCCCGGCATGGAAGCCGGGCCCGCGGGAAGGATCACGGTCAGGCGGAGCGTGTGCTTCGCGTGGCGATCAGGGGCAGTTGCCCCAGGCGCCGAGCATGGAGCCGAGGTCGGCACCGTTGGTGACGCCGTCGCCGTTCAGGTCGCCGTCCGGGCCACCCCAGGCGCCAAGCAGGCCGCCGAGGTCCGCACCGTTCACCACACCGTCGAGGTTCAGGTCAGCCGGGCACGGCGCGCCGTTGCAGTTGGCGGCGCAGTCGGCAGCCTTGCTCACGCAGATGGCATCCCAGCGCACCGTGGTGCAGAAGGGATCGAGGCCACCGACGTAGGCGCAGCAGCACGCATCGGCGCAGAACGGGTTGCCGTGGGCCACGGCGCAGTCGCCGGCGTTCGGGTCGCCGCAGGTGTAGGTGGGCGCCTCGTAGTTGGCAGCGCCCGGGGTGTCCTGGGCGGTGCCGGCCACGGTGGACTGCGCCCCGATGAACCACGTGCCGTCCGCCTGGCGGATGCCCATGGTCGGGCCGGCGTAGGTGGTGACGATGGTGTCGCTGGACACGGGGCTCGAGAGGAGCAGCACGTTGTCGAGGCGGTTGTTGCTGGTGCCGCTGGTGGCGCCCGAGAAGGTGCACTTCAGGTAGGCGTCCGCGGCACCATCGAGGGCGTTGAGCGCAGCCAGCGTCTTCACGGCGAAGCTCGTCGAGAAGGGCGTGACGGCCTCGATGTTCGTCCAGTCCGTGCCGTTGAGGCTGTACGCCCACTGGTGGGTGGTGAAGCCCGTGGTGACACCCGAGGTACGCGCGGCGTAGCTCAGGGTGACGCCCTGAACCGCAGCCATCGAGAACTTGAAGGTCACCGACTTGCCGTTGGCGCCGCTGCCGACAAGGGCAATCGAGGAAGTGGCGCTGGTGGCGGGGTCGAGGCCGTTGCCGCCGGTGGCGGTGCCGGTGGCGTTGAGCGCGGTGCCGGTGAAGGCATTCAGTTCCGTCGCCTGCGCCCAGTCGCTCGAGCCGTTGGTGCCGTCGAGGTACATGGTGCCGACGCCGGCATTCGACTTGAAGAGCTTCGGGGTGTTGGGCGAGGCTGCAGCCGCAGTGCCGCCGTTGGAATTCGTGGTGGTCTGGTAGTCCCAGCCAGCCACGGTGGTGCCGGTGGTGGCGGACACGACCGTGCGCGAGATGTACGGACCGCAGGTGTTCGGGCTGTACCACCAGTCCTGGCCCGCAGCGGGCACAGCACCGTTGGTCTCCTTGAACGCCACGCTGTCGATGATGGACGACCACGGGGTGATGTCCAGCGTGCCGTCGTCGTTGGTGTCGAGGTCCTGGCCGCCCGCGCCGGCGTTGGGGGCGCGCGTCTGGAAGGTGTCGGTGCCGGTGAAGTCACGGACCAGCATGAAGGTCATGTTGTCCGGGGACTCGATCTGGGTGTCGCCAGACAGGCCGGAGGCCTGATAGCCCCACGGAAGGTTGGTGGCACCGGCGTCGACCGTGAGCGTCCATGCGCCGGCGGTGTCGGCCGCGTTCGCCGGGTTCTGGCCGGGGTTGTGCAGGACCAGGTAGCCGTTCGAGCCGATCACGTCGGTGGCCGCGAAGCGGTAGATCCACTCCACGACGCCGGTCTTGGTGATGAGCGTGCCGGTGGAGGCGCCGTCGCCGAGGATGACCACGGTGACGCCGCTGAGCGACTCACCCGGAGTGCCCTTGATCTCGATGTACTCGTTGTTGCCGGTGCCGGTACGGATCTCGTTGAGCGTGAGGTCCGCGTACGTCGCCGCAGTCAGGGTGAGGGCTGCCGTGCCCATCATCGTGATGAATCGCATCGTGATAGTCTCCGTGTATGGAATGAAGTCGGGCGCCTGCCGTGCACTGAGCGAGGCCGAGAACGAGTCTAACCCGACCCTGCAAGAACGCATTCATCATCCGGATGGTTCGATCAACATGGCGCTTTTCGGACGTTCAATTTCGATTCAGGGCCGGGAAGCATGGTTGTCTGCGGGGATCGCAGCGTTTCTCCTGAGTAATGCGGCGGGCTGGTGGTTGCAGGTTGCACCCGGGGAATCGGTGGCCCCTGGGTGGGTGGAATCCGGGCAGGGGGCGCGCTTCGACGCCGTTGCTTCCGCTGCTGACTTGCGTGAATTCGTGGGTGATGGCGTGCCCCGCGTCGCCGGGACGCCGGGGGCCGCGGCCGGCCGCGACCGGTTGGCGAGGCTTTTTGGCACGCTGGGCCTGCAGGTGGAGCGCCAGGCTGCCCATGTGGAACGCCGTGCCGGATCGGTGGACCTCGAGAACCTGGTGATCCGGATTCCCGGCGCGCGTCCGGGCGCACCGCGCGTGGCCGTGGTAGCGCATTCCGACAGCGTGCCGGGCGCACCCGGGGCATCGGATGACGGCGCCGGTGTGGCGTGCGCCGTGGGCATTGCGCGCGCGTTGGTGGCCGAACAACCGGAACATGACGTGCTGGTGGTCATCACCGATGGCGAGGAACGTGGGCTCCTCGGCGCCGAGCTGTTCATGGCGCAGCATCCGCTGGCGAAGGGACTGCGCGCGGTGGTGAACATGGACGCACGCGGCGCGGCGGGGCCTGCGTTCATCTTCGAGACGGGGCCGGAGACCGCGTGGCTGGCGGACCTCTTGGCGCGCCGCGTGGATGCGCCGCGCACCAGTTCGCTCATGGGCGTGGTCTACGGCGCCATGCCGAACGGCACCGACTTCACGGTGTTCCTCCGCGCTGGCATCAGCGGGTTCAACATCGCGTTCATCGGCGACATGGCCGCCTACCACCGCGAGCTCGACACGGTGGAGCGGCAGTCCGCGGCGTCGCGCGAGCACATGGGGCGCACGGCGCTTGCGCTGGTGCGCGGGCTGGACGAGGAATTGCCGGAGGGCAACGTGCCCGCCGAGCGCGCGGTGTTCGGCGATGTGCTTGGGCTTGGTGTGGTCCGTTGGCCGGAGCCGTGGACGCCGGCGATCGCCGTGTGTTCGGCACTCGCAGTCGCCGCGGCCGCCGCGTGGAACGTGCTGCGTGCACCGCCACGCGACGCCGCGCGTGGCGCCCGTGCGCCGGGCCGCGCGGCGGCGGAAGCGCTGGCGGCGTCCATGGTGGCGCTGGTCCTGGCGGCGCTCATCGGCTGGGGCTTCGGCGCAGCGTGCCGCGCGGGTGGGCTGTCGATGGCGAACGCCGGCGTGCGGCTCCACGCGCTCGATGGCCTGCTGCAGCTGGGCGCCGTGCTGGCCGCGTGCGGTGCGGGCGCATGGCTTGCGCGGCGCGGCGTCGATCCGTGGAGTGCGCTCCTGGGTGCGTGGGTGCCGTGGATCGCGGCAGCGTGCGCGGCGGCATTCACCATGCCGGCGGCGTCGTTCCTCTTCGTGGTACCCGTGGCAGTGCTGGGCGTTGCCGCAGCCGTCGCGAGCGTGGTGAGCCCGACCAGCAGGTCGGGCGCGGACATGCGGGTGGCCGCGTTCGCCGGACTGGCCGCCGCAGCCGTGGTGTGGATCCCGCTAGAACCCGCCTTCGTCGATGCCCTCGGCTTCCAGTTCGGCTGGCTGAACGGCGTCCGGATGGGGTTGCTGGCACTCACGTTCGTGCCGTTGGTGGCCGCAATGCAAACGGCCCCAGCATTGCGCTGGGGCCGTTTCGAACGCGACCGGCTGGGCTCGAACCAGCAACCTTCGGTTTCGTAGACCGATGCTCTATCCAGTTGAGCTACGGTCGCGTGTCCTGCTGCGGTTGCCCGCAGTGGGAGGGGAGATTGTAGCGATTCCTTCCGTGCTGCGAAAGTGCTGCGGCGCGTGGCCGCGGGCTCATTTCTCGGCCGTCTGGGTCGCGGCGGGGGGCTGAAGCTCGCTGGACGCCGCGGCGGCCGACTCGTTCTTCAGCTGGTTGGCGAAGAGCGGGAGGGCGATGCAGCCCACGGCGAACAGCATGGCGCTGAGCCTCGGCCAGAGGTACGGCACCGGCGACACGCCCTGCGTGCGCGGGGTTGGTTCCTGCACGAACGGCATGGCCACCAGGCGCAGGTAGTAGAACGCTGCCACGCCGCTGTTGAGGGCCATGATGACCAGGAGCGCACGCTGGTGGCTCTCGGCGCTGGCAACCAGGAGATCAAGCTTGCCCCAGAAGCCCAGGAGCGGCGGGATGCCGGTCAGGCTGAGGGCGCCGATCGCCAGTGCGACGGCCACCATCGGCGCACGCACGCGCAGGCCCGCGAGGTCATCGAGCGAGTCCACCTCGTTGCCGTTGCGTTCGATGGCTGCCAGCGCACCGAAGGTGGCGAGGTTGGCCACGCCGTAGGTCAGGAGATAGAGGAGCGTGGCATCGAGGCCGACCTTCGGGCCCGCCAGCACGCCCACCAGCATGTAGCCGGAGTTGGCGATCGAGCTGTAGGCCAGCATGCGCTTGGCGGAGCGCTGAAGCAGCGCACCGATGTTGCCGAGCGTCATGGTGAGGACGGCGATCATCCAGAGCACCGCGGCGATGACCGACGGGATGCTGCTATCGCCGTTGGCGCTCCAGCCGACCGTGCCGAGGAGGATGATCAGGGTCACGAAGCCCTGGACCTTCGGCACGAAGCTGATGAACGCGGCCACGGGGCTCGAGGCGCCCTCGTAGACGTCGGGCGCGTAGAAGTGCATGGGCACCGCGGCAAGCTTGAAGCAGATGCCGATCACGGCCAGGAGCACGCCCACGATGGCGACGCTGCCGATGCCGCCCGTCTGGGCCTGCATCTGGAATGCGTCACGCATGGCGGAGAGTTCGAGCGTTCCGGTGGCGCCGTACAGCAGGGCGAAGCCGAAGAGCATGGTGGCCGTGCTCATGGCACCCAGGAAGAAGTACTTGATGGCTGCTTCCATGCTGCGATCCGCGCCGCGGCCGATGGCCACCAGGATGTAGGTGGGCAGCGAGCAGAGCTCGAACGCCAGGAAGAGCCAGACCAGGTCGGTGGCGTGC
>JBIIJH010000124.1:0-7178 GCA_044233905.1 Phycisphaerales bacterium | reverse complement strand
CGATCGACAGCTTCATGACTGCCGGCACCTACTCGGGTGGCGCCTACGGTGGCGAGTTCTACGCCTCCACCAACACCACCGGCGACCCGAACTTCACGGGCACCAGCTGGAGCGGCACCCCGGCTTCGCCCGCTGCCACCACCATCCCGGTCAACGCCGGCTGGTACACCGCCGACCCGACCTCCGTGGACAACAACGCTGAGTCACTCGCCGGCCTGGTTGGCCGCGTGAACGGCCAGGCGGCGTCGGCCACCGCCGGCGGCGGACCCGGCCAGACCTCGGCTGCCTTCGGCATCTGGTGCGCGCACCTGGTGGTGCTGGGCAACAACGCCACCATCGGCGACGCCTTGGCCACCGTCCGCTTCGAAGCCTTCGTCTCCATCAAGGATGGCATCACCGGCCAGACGAGCCAGCTTTCGAGCAGCTTCATCCCCGCCCCCGGCGCCATCGCGCTCCTCGGCCTCGCTGGCTTCGCCTCGCGTCGTCGTCGCGCCTAACTCAGCCATCACCCGGAATCGCAAGGTTCCGCGGATCCTTCTCGGCCCCGTCTCCGATCTTGCATCGGAGACGGGGCTTTTGCATAGGCACGCGCGCCGACGGATCGGCGATCTGACGCGGCTGGCTAATTTGTTATAGGACAATATGAAGCTTCCCCTCCAGTGACGACGTTGAAGAACATCTGAGTTTGAGCCGACCTGGGAGCGAAATCGGGGCTACCCTCGTACTGCCGCTCCAAGGCGACTCTCTCTGTGCAGTCCGCTCCGCGGGCGCGCGCGGCTTGGTTCGCCGAGGATCGTCGGATGAATTCGCGCAACTGCACGTACACACATTCGATACACGCAAGGAATCCAAAGACATGAAGGCACGCCTCCTCCTCGGAACGCTCTCAGCTGCCGGCATCGCGCTCAGCGTCGGACAGATGTCCGCGACGGCAGTCCCCGGCGACGGCGGTACCAGCAACGTTCTGGCGGGACCTGACGTGATCGTGGGCGAAGTCCCGAACGTTTCCACTTACCCGGCGAGTACTACCGGCGGTGTCACGACGATGGCCTACGCGTTCGGCTCGACGAGCTGCAACATCGGCACCTCGCAGCTCGGGTGGTACGCGAACACCGCGAACCACCCGGTGATCCCACAGAACGCGTTCCGCATCAAGAACGGGCGCATCGAGCAGATCGGCATGAGCTGGATGAAGTACGGCTTCTGCGCGCTGCAGCAGACCCTCTGCGGCACCTGCTCCGCAGTGCCGGGCGGCTGCCCGAGCCTGCTCGGGATCGGCTGCAGCGACCCGTACAGCGCGAGCCTGAACGGCTTGCAGAATGATCTCGGGCCGCGCTCTCGAGTGAATCCCTCGACGGGCGTCTTCCCAGCAGACACGGACGCCGAGATTGCATCTTGGCCAACCTATTCGGGGAACATCGCTCGCCGAGTCCAAATCCGGTCGACGGACCTCAACCCAGCATTGAATTCCGGAGCAGTCTACCTCGCTGAGTGCCAGTATGTGCATCCCGAGGATGCCTCGAACAACAACGACAACAACAACGCCAGCTACCGCCTTTTCACTGTCGGTGCCCTCGGAGGAAACGGTAGCTATCAGCTCAATCTCACCGGCGCGACCTTCCAGCAGAAGCCCGCCATCTTCCACTACTCGACGGTGGTCCCGACCGCGACGATCACCACGGTCGATGCCGCCGACGGCCGCTACATCGTGGCGTGCAACGTGTCGAACAACGGCAACGGCACCTACCACTACGAGTACGCGGTCCACAACCTGAACTCGGACCGTGCGGGCGCCAGCTTCTCAGTGCCGGTCCCGGCGAACGTGACGATCACGAACGCCGGCTTCAAGGACATCGCCTACCACTCGGGCGAGGCCTACGACAGCACCGACTGGACGTTCTCGGTGGCCGGTGGCCAGGCCAAGTGGCAGTGCACGCAGACCTTCGGCCAGAACCCGAACGCCAACGCGCTCCGCTGGTCGACGCTCTACAACTTCTGGTTCGACGCGTCGGCGCCTGCGGCCACGGGCAACGGCTCGATCGGCCACTTCAAGGTCGCGGGCAGCACCGCGGTCTCGACGAAGGTGCCGAGCAACCCCTGCCGCGCGGGCGACCTCGACTGCAACGGCATCGTGGACGGCGCCGACTTGGGCGGCCTCCTCTCGGCATGGGGCAACTGCAGCGCCCCGTGCACGGCAGACCTCGACGCCAACGGCGTGGTCAACGGTGCCGACCTCGGCATCCAGCTGGCCCAGTGGGGAACCGGCAGCTGAGCCGGCACTGAAGCGACTCATCCCGGCGCGCTGCCGGGCGACGGCGCTTTTGCGGCGAACACGCCATCGCGATCCACGCGACACTCCTTACAACGGAAACCGACCGACATGACCCCCCGCATCCTCGTTGCCTCGCTCGCCACCGCCGGACTCGCACTTGCCGTCGGGCAGATGCCCGCCACGGCCCTCCCGGGCGATGGCGGCACCAGCCAAGCACAGGCCGGCCCCGACGTCATCGTGGGCGCCATCCCGGACGTCACCAAGTACGGCGCCAACACCGTGAACGGCACCGTGATCATGGCCTATGCGTTCGGTTCCACCAGCTGCAACCTGGGCACGCAGGAGCTTGATTGGTATGCCGGCACCAGCAACCACCCGGTGATCCCGCAGAACGCGTACCGCATCAAGAACGGCCGCATCGAGCAGATCGGCGTGGGCTGGATGAAGCACGGCTTCTGCGCGCTGCAGGAGAACCTCTGCGCCACATGCGCGCCTGCCGGCAGCGGCTGCCCGAGCCTCCTCGGCGTGGGATGCAGCGATCCGTACACCGCAAGCCTGAACGGCTCGCAGGGCGACCTTGGCCCCCGCTACGAGGTGAACCCCTCGACCGGCGCGTTCCCGGCCACCGGCTCCACCACGTGGCCGAGCATCCCCTCGGGCCAGAGCACCATCGGCCGCCGCGTCCAGATCAAGGGTGAGGACCTGAACCCGTCGCTCAATGCGGGAGCCATCTACCTGGCCGAGTGCCAGTACGTGCACCCGCAGGACGCCGCCTTCGGCAACGACAACAACAACGCGAGCTACCGGCAGTTCACGGTGGGCACGCTTTCCGGCGGTGCATACAACATCTCGCTCGCGGGTTCCACGTACCTGCAGCGCCCGGCCATCTACTACTGGCCCGCGGTCTCGCAGACGGCGGTGATCAACCAGACCGATGCTCCGGACGGCCGCTACCTCGTGGGCAGCAACGCCACGCAGAACCAGGACGGCACCTGGCACTACGAGATCGCCGTCTACAACATGAATTCCGACGCCGCCGCGGACTCGGTGACCATCAACGTCCCCTACAACGTGACGGTGACCAACGCCGGCTTCAAGGACGTGACCTACCACTCGGGCGAGCCCTACAGCGGCACCGACTGGAACATCACCGTGGCGCCCGGCCAGGTGAAGTGGAAGTGCACGCAGACCTTCGCGCAGAACCCGAACGCCAACGCACTGCGCTGGGCCACGCTCTACAACTTCTGGTTCGACGCCACGTCGGGCCCCACCACGGGCCAGGCAGCGCTCGGGATGTTCAAGACCGGCGGCACCATCTTCGGCGCCGCCAAGGTGCCTGCCGACCCGTGCCGCATGGGTGACTTCGACTGCAATGGCATCGTGGACGGCGCGGACCTGGGACTCCTGCTCTCGAACTGGGGCGGAACCGGCATCACCGACATCGACCGCAACGGCGTGACCAACGGCGCGGACCTCGGAATCACGCTCTCGCTGTGGGGCTGAGTGGACTACCCTCCCTGCCCCGATGCAGGATCCCGCACCCGCCAACGCACCGAGACGGCATCCAGGCACACGCAGGCGACTGGAGCCGCTCGCGCTCGCATCGCTCCTGACGGCGCTGGTGCTGGGCTGGTGCCCATTGACGGCACTGGTGGCGATCGTGCTCGGCGGCGTGGCGCTGCACCGGATGAAGCGGCAGACGGCCGATGGACGTACCGAGGAGCGGCGCGGCGCCGGGCTGGCGTTCGCCGGCATGGGCATCGCCACCGCGATCCTGCTGGGAGAGCTCTGGTTCCTGGGCGACCTACAGACCACGGTGATCGATTCGATGGAATCGCAGGCGACTGCCGCGATCGAGGAGGGGCTGCGCGTCCCCGCGGCGGCTGCCGCCGATGCCGCGGCGGCACCCGCTGCCGACGCCCTCGCCTGGGACGATGCAACGCACGCGCCGGATGAGGCAGCACGTGCGGCGTTCGCGACCGCCGTGGCCGCGCAGATGGGCGCACTGCGACAGGTGTCCATCACCAACCGCTCCGTGCAGGGCCTGGCGGAACCGACCATCACCACGGCGTTCAACGCCAACGGCGAACGCGGCACCGTGTTCGGCACGGCCACCTTCGCCACCGTGCCGGGAACCGTTCCGCCCGTGCTGCGCCTGCGCCTGCTGACGGTGGAGCTTGCCGGGGTGCGCCAGACGCTGCCGGCAACCGAGACGCCAGGCACCCCTGCTGCGCCCGCACCCGCCACCGAGGCCACGAAGCCATGAACATCGACGCCGTCCTCGATCCGAACAACGCCCCCGCACCGCCCGCGCGCTGGAGCCGCATGGCGATGGCGTCGCTCGTGATGTCGGTGCTGCCCGTCGGCAGCCTGCTCGCGCCGCTCCTGGGCGTGGTGGCGCTCCTCCGGATGCGCGGCAACCCGGGCCTGCGCGGGCGCGGGCTGGCTTGGGGCGGCATCGGCCTCGGGCTGGTGGCAAGCGCGCTGATGGTGGGCTCGGCGTACGTGATGTACCGGTCCTTCATGGAGGTGGCCGGCCGCCCCGCGGCAGCGCTCGAGGCGGCGTGGGCCGGCGACACGGAACGTTTCCGCAAGCAGATGACCCGGCCCGGGAGCGAAGCGACGGAAGCGCAGCTGGCTGCCTGGACGGCCCCCCTGCGCGCGCAGCTCGGCACGCTGGAATCCGTGGAGATGGACACCAAGGCCCCTGCCGACCCGGGAACCCCGAAGACGGATCGCGACATGCGCGCCGCCTACGTGGCCACGGTCCGCAAGGACGGGCAAGTCTCCCGCGTGCCCGTGGAGGTCATCTTCGACCGCCCCGCGGGCGTGGGCGCGGTGGCCGCGATCCTGGTCCGATCCTTTACGTTCAGCCTCCCCGACGGAACGCGTATCGTGTTCCCTGAAGATGACCGTCCCGACACCCCCCAGCCAACCGACCGCAGCGCCGAGCGCCCCTGATCACGAGACCGTGATCGAGGTCGATGACCTCCTCATGCAGTTCGGCGCGCAGACCGTGCTGGCGGGACTGGACCTCAAGGTTCGCCGCGGCGAGACGCTCGTCATCATGGGCGGCTCCGGCTGCGGCAAGAGCACGCTGCTGCGGCTCATGATCGGCGCCATCACGCCCACTCGCGGGAAGATCCGGCTCTTCGGCGAGGACATCGCGGTGGCCGGTGAGACGGAGCTCGACGCACTGCGTCGCCGCTTCGGCATCCTGTTCCAGAGCGCGGCGCTCTACCAGTCGATGTCGATCGCGGAGAACGTCGCGCTGCCGATGCGCGAACTCACCAACCTGCCCGAGGACCTCATCGACCTGCAGGTGAAGATGAAGCTGGAGGCCGTGGGCCTGCGCGAGCACGCCGACAAGTTCCCCGCGCAGATCTCGGGCGGCATGAAGAAGCGCGCCGGCCTGGCGCGCGCGCTGGCGCTCGACCCGGAGATCATCTTCTACGACGAGCCGAGCGCCGGCCTCGACCCGGTGACGAGCGCCGAGATCGACCAGCTGATCCTGACGCTCACCAAGAAGCTCGGCGTCACCAGCGTGGTGGTCACCCACGAGATGGACAGCGCCTTCACCATCGCCGACCGCATGGTGATGCTCGACAAGGGCCGCTGCCTCAAGATCGCCAAGCGCGAGGAATACGAGCGGATCCGCACCACCACCAAGGAAGAGGCCGCGATGCTGCCGGAGGACGATCGCATCGTGCGGCAGTTCATCCGCGGCGACGCGTACGGACCGATCACCGACCGCCGCACGCTCACGAGCTACGCCGACGACCTGATGGGCCTGCTGGCACCGCTGCCGGCCTCGCCCTCGATCACGCCCACGCGCTGAACGCGCACGCCACCCACATGCGCGCCATGGAACGGCGCGCCAACGATGCACGGACGCAGACGATGAAGCCATATCCACGGACGCTCGACGGCGCGAAGGTGACGGTGATGGGGCTCGGGCAGTTCGGCGGCGGACTGGGGGTCACGCGCTGGCTGGTGGAGCGCGGCGCGCGCGTGCTGCTCACCGACCGCGATCCCGCGGAGAAGCTCACCAAGCCACTCGCGGAGCTCGAGGCACACGTGGCCTCCGGCGCGGTGGCGCTGCGGCTGGGCGCGCACGAGGAGCAGGACTTCGCAGATGCCGACCTGGTGGTGGCGAACCCCGCGGTGCCGCTGCCCTGGGACAACCGCTTCCTGCGCGCAGCGACTGCTGCAGGCACCCCGGTCACCACCGAGATCCGCCTCGCAATCGATGGCCTCGACCGCGAGCGTACGCTGGGCGTCACGGGCAGCGCCGGCAAGAGCAGCACAGCAAGCATGATCGCGCTGGTGCTCGCCGGCGACGGCCGCAAGGCCCGGCTCGGCGGGAACATCGGCGGATCGCTCCTGGGCTCGCCCGGGGAGCCCGGCGAGTGGACGGTGCTCGAACTCTCGAGCGCCATGCTCTGGTGGCTTTCCGAGGGCGCTGCGATGGCGGCCCTGCCGGCGTGGGCGCCGCGCGTCTCGGTGCTGACCAACCTGGCGCCCAACCACGTGGACTGGCACGGTACGTTCGCCGACTACGTGAAGAGCAAGGCGGGCATCCGCGCGGGCCAGCGCCCGGGCGATGCGTTCGTCTCGCTCTTTGCAGAGGAGCAGCCCACGGACGCGGCCGAGGTGGCGCGCTTGGCAGGCGGCGCATGGTGGGAGCGCGCGGCGCTGCCGGCGGCGGCGGAGCTCGAGGCACTCCTTGCATCGATCGACATGCCGGAGGTCCCCGGCGAGCACCAGCGGCGCAACGCGCGGCTTGCCGTGCTGGCCTGCGAGGCAGCCATCCGCGCCGAGGGCGCGACGCCCGACCGCGCGAAGCTGGTGGCCCGGCTGGCGGGATTCCGATCGCTGCCGCACCGCATGGAGTACGTGGGCATGC
>JBIIJH010000123.1:0-7230 GCA_044233905.1 Phycisphaerales bacterium | reverse complement strand
AGGCGCGGGCCGAATGCGACGTTGTCGTAGATGGACTTGGGGAACGGGTTCGGCTTCTGGAACACCATGCCGACGTTGCGGCGCAGCTCCACCACGTCGCGCGTGCGGGAGAGGAGGTCCTCGCCGTCGAGCGTGAGCGTGCCGCTGGCGCGGGCGCCGACGATGGAGTCGTTCATGCGGTTCATCCACCGCAGGAAGGTGCTCTTTCCGCAGCCCGAGGGGCCGATGAACGCCGTGACGCGGCACCTGGGGATCTCGAGCGAGATGCCCTTCAGCGCGTGGAACTCGCCGTACCAGCCGTCGAACTTGTCCGCGCGGATCGCCACCTCGTCGGGCGCGCCGTTCGGGGCCGGCGCGGCGGACTGGAAGTCCGGCTTGCGGAGGTGGATCTCGTTGGGGGAGGTGGTGTTGGCGGGAGTCGTCATGGTGGCGCTCGGACCGGCGTTCATGGCGGGTGAGTCGGGGTGGTTCAGCCTGCCGCCCGCTGGAGGCGGTGACGGAGGACCACGGCGATGGCGTTGAAGGTGAGGAGGACGGCGAGGAGGACGATGATGGCGGCCGCGGCCAGTTCGTGGAACTCGGCCTGCGGGCGGCCGGCCCAGTTGAAGATCTGGAGCGGGAGCACCGTGAAGTCGCTCATCAGGTTGGTGGGCGTTGAACGGATGAAGAGCGGGACGCCGAGCACCAGGACCGGTGCAGCCTCGCCGATGGCGCGGCTCATGGCAAGGATCGCGCCCGTCATGATCATCGGGATGGAGGCGGGAAGCGTGATGTTCCAGGTGGTTTGCCACTGCGTGGCGCCGAGGGCGAGCGAACCGGTCCGCAGGCTGCGCGGGACGGAACGCAAGGCTTCCTGGCTGGAGACGATGATGATGGGGAGCACCACCAGCATCAACGTCAGCCCGCCGGCCAGGACGCCGTGGCCGAAGGGCAGCTGCAGGTAGAAGAACGATTCCGGATTGCCGAGCGTGATCGGGTCGTCGGCGCTGGCCATTCCGAAGAGCCGCGCGAACGCGGTGAGCCCCAGGATGCCGTAGACGATGGAGGGCACGCCGGCCAGGTTGGCGATGTTGAGCTTGATGAAGGAGGTCAGGCGCGAGCGCCTGGAGAACTCCTCCAGGTAGATGGCGGTGCCCACGCCGATCGGCAGCGCGGAAAGCGCGCAGATGACGCAGACCCAGATGCTGCCCCAGAGCGACGCCTTCACGCCCGCTTCCGCGGGCTTGCGGCTCGCGAAGTTGGTGAGGAAGTCCCAGGAGAGGCGGCCATGGCCGTCGTTCCAGATGGTGATGAGGAGCACCGCGAGGATCACGACCGTGAGGCTGGTGATGCCGAGGCAGAGCGCCAGGAACGAGCGGTCCGCCGTACGACGGCCAAGCTGCGAGTTGGCCGGTGAAGCGGCGGCGATCGCTGCCGGTGAACGGCGCGCGCGCGCGGTGGCGGGGAGCCCGGCCATCACTCGTACTCCTCCCGGAAGGCGCGGAGGAAGAGGTTGCCGACGATCGTGAGCCCGAGCGTCATGGCGAAGAGCACCGTGGCCACCGCGTAGCTCGATCGGTACTCCACGCCGTAGGCCGGCGCGTCACCGAGGAAGATCTGCACCATGTACGCCGTCATGGTCTGCAGTTCGTCCGCCGGATTGGCGGTCATGTGGGCCAGGCCGCCGGCGGCCAGCGCCACGATCATGGTCTCGCCGAGGGCGCGCGTGATGGCCAGGAGCCAGCTGGCCACGATGCCGCTGAGGGCCGCGGGCACCACCACCTTGACGCTGGTGTCGAAGCGGGTGCTCCCGAGCGCCGAGGACGCGTCGCGCAGGCTGCGTGGCACGGCGCGGAGGGCATCCTCGGAGAGGCTGGCGACGATGGGGAGGATCATGATTCCCACGGCAATCCCGGCGCCCAGCGCGTTGTAGGTGCCGAAGGACTCGCTGACGTGGTCGTGGAGGAAGGGCGTGATGACCGTGAGGGCGAAGAAGCCGTAGACCACGGTGGGAATGCCGGCCAGGATCTCGAGCACCGGCTTCAGCGCGGTGCGCACGCGCGGCGGGGCGTATTCGCTCAGGTAGATGGCGACCACCAGGCCCACGGGCAGCGCGAACGCCGCAGCGATGGCGGTGATGAGCAGGGTGCCGGTCACCAGCGGCCAGATGCCGAAGTGCTTCTCCGCACCCAGGAGAGGCGACCAGGTGGTGCCGGTGAAGAACTCCCACGCGGAGACCTCGGGCATGGCCAGGAACTGGCCGGTCTGCGCCAGGAGGATTGCCAGGATCGTGAAGGTGGACACGACCGAGAGCAGTGCGCATCCGAGGAGCGCTCCGCGGATCACCCGTTCGGTGCCGTCACGCGCCGCGCGCGATCGTGCGGTGCCGCGCCGACTGGCGGCGGCGGCCGAGCGTGCGGCGGTGGAGACGGCGGCGGCGTTTTGCATTGGGCCGGCGGCCATGTTATTCGGTGGCGCTCACTTGTAGAGATCGGCCAGCGCGCCGGAGCGCTCCTTGCCGTTCTCGTCGCACATCTGGGTTCCGGTGCGGGAAGAAGCCACGTTTGCCTTCGCGCGGTCGTAGATGGCGGCCGGCAGCTTGACGTAGCCCACTTCCTCCGCCAGCTTCGCGCCGTTCTCGATGGCGAACTTCACGTAGGCGGCCACGGCGGGCTTGGCCATGGATTCCTTGTTGACGTAGATGAAGAGCGGGCGGCTGAACGGGGCATACGTGCCACCCTCGATGGTCTCGTGCGTGGGCAGGAGTGCCGAGCTCGTGGCGGGGTTGACCACGGCCACCGCAGTGAGCTTCGCCTTGTTCTCGATGTAGTAGGCGTAGCCGAAGAAGCCGATCGAGTTCTTGTCGCCCTCGACGCCGCGGACCAGGACGTTGTCGTCCTCGCTCACGGACATGTCGGGGCGGATCTTTCCGTCCTTGCCGACGGTGACTTCCTTGAAGTAGTCGAAGGTGCCGCTGTCGGTGCCCGGGGAGTAGACCTTCATGGCGGCGTCCGGCCAGGAGGGATCGACGTCCTTCCAGGTCTTCGCCGTGCCTGCGGCGGAGAAGATCCTCTTGACCTGGTCCACCGTGAGCTGCTTGGCCCAGGTGTTCTGCTTGTTCACCACGATGGTCAGGCCGTCGAAGGCGACGGGGATCTCGATGAACTCGATCTTGTGCGCCTTGCACGCCTCGACCTCGGACGGCTTGATGGCGCGGGAGGCGTTGGCGATGTCGGTTTCGCCGTTGCCGAAGCGCTTGAAGCCGCCGCCGGTGCCGGACATGCCCACGGTGACGTTGACGCCGGGGGCGATCTTCGAGAACTCCTCGGCGACGGCCTCCGCGATTGGGTAGACGGTCGATGAGCCGTCCACCCGAACCGCGCCCTTCAGGCTCTTGGGGTCCTGGGCCGGGGCAGCCGCGATGGAAGCGATGACGGCGGCGGCGAGGGCGATGGTGGCGGTTCGGGCGAGCTGCATGGGGTTCTTGCGCATTGTTGCAGAACCGTCAGGCGCTCTGCCTGCCGGGGGTCTTGGCCGGGAGTGTCCCGGAACCATGTTCAGAATCCGCTGTCTCCTGAACAGAAGGGGCCCGGGCGGCCGCCAGGGGCATGTTGGGGGCAGAATCCCCGGCCGCCAGGGGGATCCGGATCCGGAAGGTGCTGCCGTGGTCGGCGTCGGTCCGGCTTTCCACTTCCACGGAGCCGCGGTGGACCATGGCCACGTGCTTGACGATCGACAGCCCCAGGCCGGTGCCGCCGGAGTCGCGGCTGCGGGCGCGGTCCACCCGGTAGAAGCGTTCGAAGAGCCGTGAGCGGTGGATCTCGGGGATACCCGGGCCGGAGTCCGTCACCTGGATGACGGCATTGGCGCCGTCGGCGTTCGCCAAGACGCGGACCCGGCCCTCCGCCGGTCCGTACTTCACGGCGTTGGAGAGCAGGTTGGCCACGGCGTGCGCCAGCAGCCCGGCGTTGCCGTTCACCCAGAGGGCGGGATCGACGGCGGTCTCGATCGTGACACGCTTCTCCTTCGCTGCCGGTCCGCACTGTTCGACGGCCTCCGCCGTGATTCCCGCGATCCGGACCGGCGTCGAGGACAGTTCATGGTGGGACGAGGGATCTTCGAGGGAGGAGAGGAGCAGGAGGTCCTCGATGATGGCGCCGAGGCGGTTGGCGCTGCGGGCGATCGTCTGCGCGAAGCGTGCGGCCTGCGGGTCAAGCTCGACGCTCTCGCAGAGCGTCTCGGCATAGCCGCGGATCGAGGTGATGGGCGTCCGGAGCTCGTGGCTCACGTTGGCGACGAACTCGGTGCGCAGGCTTTCGAGCCGGCGGAGTTCGGTGCGGTCCTCGAGGACGAGGAGGAGGTCCGCCGTGCCGACGCTGCGCGAGAGCGGCACCACGGAGCAGGCGGCGCGGTGCGATGCCGCGCCTGCATACAGGGTGAGTTCCGCATCGGCGCGCCGGCCGCTCTCGCGCGCGGCGGCGATCAGGGCATCGAGTTCCGGGCTGCGCGCGAGCTCCACCAGCAGACGGCCCTCTGCGCTGCGGTCGGCCGCATCGAGGAGACGGGTGGCCGCTGAATTGATCGTCACGATGCGGTCGAGGCGATCGAGCGCGACGATGCCCGCCGGCGCCGTATCGATGATGGTGCGCAGCTCCGCCAGTGCGCTGTCGAGCCGCACCGCCTCGTCGGCGGCGGCGCGTGCGCCGCGCACCGGATCGGCGTGGTGCCCGCCCAGGGCTCCGAGCGCCGCGGCGATCCGGCGATGCTCGGTGCGGCGGCCCAGGAGGAAGGTGATGAGCACCAGTGCCAATGCCCCCGCGGCGGTCGCGGCGAGCGCGAACGGCACCAGGTAGGAAGTGGTCTCCTCGGTGGGCTGCATGTTCTCGGAACGTTACTCGCCCGCGGTCGGCGCTTCCGCGAATCGGTAGCCCACGCCGCGCACGGTCTCGACGCACCACGCCAGGTTCTCGAGCTTCTTGCGAAGCGCGGTCACGTGGACATCGATGGTGCGGCTCGAAAGGACCACGTTTCGGCCGTGGACGGCGGCGATGATCTGATCGCGGGTGCGGACGAAGCCGGGGCGTTGCGCCAGGTGGTTCAGGATGCCGAACTCGGTGACGGTGAGGTCGACGGGGGAGCCGTTCGCCGCCACCACGTGCCGGTCCGGATCGATGACCAGCTTTCCTTCGAGCCGCTCGAGGCGGTTGTCGAGGCTGGTCTCCTGGAGTTCGGCCCGGCGTCGCAGCACCGCGCGCACCCGCGCCATGAGGACGCGGGGGCTGAAGGGCTTGACGACGTAGTCGTCCGCGCCGATCTCGAGGCCGGCGACGATGTCGGTTTCCTCGCCCTTGGCGGTGACCATCACCACCGGCATCTCGCGCGATTCCGGCCACTGCTTCACGCGACGGCAGACCTCGATGCCGCCGACGTCGGGCAGCATGAGGTCGAGGATCATCAGGTCCGGCACCTCGCGCTTCACGAGCTCGATGGCAACCTTGCCGGTGCCGACGGTGCGTGCATCCATTCCCTCGCGCTCGCAGTGGAATCGGATGAGGTCCGCGATATCGGGCTCGTCTTCGACAATCAGGACGCTTGGCTTGGCCATGTCGGATTCCGGTCTGTGCGGGGAACTTCACTCGTGCAGGGGAGGAGAACGCGCGGTCAGTGTGTCACGATCCGGTTCAGGTTGGGTTTAGCGCAGTGCTTCGTTCGTGTGAAGAGCGGATCCAGGCGCCGGAGACCGGGACGCTACCTGATGGACGGCGCGTCACTGCCGGGAGGGCGATGTCCACGTGGTCTGCCGCCAAGGCGCCGAGCACTGCCCACTCCACGGCTTCGCGGTCGCCGACCGGCACGCCCAGCGCATCGGACGGGAGGGTGCTGCAGCCGGCAGCGCGTTCGATCGCGGTGCGCAGCCGCGGATGGCGCGCGCCGCCACCGGCGATGACGGCATCGTGGACACCGTGCGTGCGGAGTGCGAGGCCGATGGCGGTGCCGACGGCCTCGGCGGCGGTGGCGAGGAGGTCATCCGCGCCGAGCGCTGGCGAGTGGCGATCGATCCAGGTGAAGAGTTCGTCGCCGGTACCGAGGCTGCGGCCATCGGCGCGAGGCGCGAGGAGTGCGGCGAGCGCATCGCGCGCGGCGGCATCGGGCGTGCCACGCGCGGCGGCGGCGCCGTCGGCGTCGTAGTCGCGACCGAGCACCGTGCGTGCGGCGCGGTCAAGCAGCTGGTTGCACGCGCAGAGGTCCGCGCCGCGGATGTCGGCGACCTGGTGCGCGTGTGTGCGGCCGTCGTCCGGCGGAAGGATCGTGGCGTTCGCGAATCCGCCGAGGTTGAGGACGGCGCGCGCGTGCGCGGCGCGGAACAGGATCCAGTCGGCAAGCGGCGTGAGCGGGGCGCCTTCGCCACCGTGCGCGAGGTCCGCGCCGCGCAGGTCGAAGACCACGTCGCAGCCGAGCGCTGCCGCCACGGGGTGCGCGTTGAGGAGCTGCCAGCTGATGGGCGGGCGATGGAAGACCGTCTGGCCGTGGAGGCTGGCGAGGTCGATGCGCGCGACGCCGGCGCTGCGCAGGAGTTCGAGGCACTCGCGTGCGTGGAGTTCGCCGAATTCCGTGGCGAGCGAGGCGAACTCGCCGGCGGTCATCGGCTGCTGCTCGGCGGCGGCGCGCAGGCGGGGTGCGAGCGCGCCGAGCGGTGCGGCCCGGGTTGCCACGGTCGCTGCGCGCATGCCGAGCCCGGAGCCGTGGATGCGCACGAGCGCAAGGTCCATGCCGTCGATGCTGGTACCCGTCATGGCGCCGAGGACGAGCCGGGTCCGTTCCATGGTGCGGATCGTCGCCGTGGCGGCGGCCGCGGTCAAGCGGGGCAGGGAATACACTCGCGGGATGCCTCGTTCCCTGGTCACTGGCGGCGCCGGATTCCTCGGGTCGCACCTCTGCGACTCCCTCATGGCCTCCGGCCATTCGGTGACCTGCCTCGACAACCTCTTCACGGGGACGCGCCAGAACATCCGCCATCTCGAGGGGCGCAAGGGCTTCACGTTCGTCCACCACGACGTGGTGCATCCCTTCGAGTTCGACGTCGACTTCATCTGGAACATGGCATGCCCGGCCGCGCCCGGGCATTACCGCTTCGAGCCGGTCAAGACCATGATGACCTCGGTGCTCGGCGCGCTCCACTGCCTGGAGCTGGCGCGCCGCACGGGCGCGCGCGTCCTGCATGCATCCACCAGCGAGGTCTACGGCGACCCG
>JBIIJH010000023.1:0-25054 GCA_044233905.1 Phycisphaerales bacterium | reverse complement strand
GGTCCATGTGGAAGTAGAACCACTTGGGGAGCCACACCACTTCCGGCGGGATGGCGGGCACCGCGTTCCAGCTGATCTGCCCGAGCGCGGCCAGGTAGAAGTTGCTGAAGCTGTTGCACTTCTCCGCACCGCCCATCGCGCGGATCACCGCGCGTGCGCGGTTCATGTGCGGTGCGTCCGGCGAGTCGCCGTGGAGCTTCAGGCAGAAGTACGCCTTCACCGTGGCGCTCAGGTCGATGGCGCTGCCCGGGTACTGGCCCCAGCCGCCGTCGGCGCGCTGCTGCGAGCGCAGGTACTTCACGATCTTGTCGAGCGTGGCCGGGCCATCGCGACCGTCCGCCATGGGCGAACGCTCCTGGCCCAGGATCCACTTCATGAGGAGGTACTCGCTCTGGAGGATCGAGTCGCCTTCCAGTTCGGCGCACCAGTGGCCGTCGGCGCGCTGCAGGGTCTTGAGCGCGGCAAGCGCGTCGCCGGCGGTGCGTGCGAGGGTGTCGAGGGTCTGGCGGTCGGGTCCGGGCATGAGCCCGGCAATGATAAATCAGCCTGCAGCCCGCACGCAGCGATTCCCGGACACATTCGGCCCGCAGGCCGGAAAGCCCGCTCTGCAGCCTTGATTCGCGGACGGCCGATGACACCCTTTGCCCATGCGCGCCACTGCCACCTCCTTCGTCCGCCGGCTCGCGCTCATCATGGCCGTGGCGGCACTCCTCGTCCCCGCCCTGCCCTCGGCCGCGGGATCCGGCTACGGCGTCTACGTCTCCACCAACCCCAACGGCCCGAACACCGTGGAGGCGTTCAAGCGCAATGCCAAGACCGGCATCCTCACGAGCGTCGGCAGCTTCGACACCGGCGGCTACGGGCTGACGGCGATCAACGGTGCGCAGTCCCACGCCGTGGCGTGCACGCAGACGCACGTCTTCGTGACGAATGCCGGCAGCAATGACTTCTCCGTCTTCCGCATCATGAATAACAGCGGGCTCGAGCTCGCCACCACCGTGCCGTCGCTTGGCGTGCGGCCGGTCAGCCTGGCCATCAACGGGAAGACGCTCTACGTGCTCAACCAGGGCCAGCCCGGCGTGGCGCCGGCGCGGTGCGTCGGCTTCAGCATCGACACCGAGGAGGACCCCGTGGAACTCGATGTCTCGGCGGTCGAGTTCGAGGCCACCGACGTGCCCACCGACATCTTCTTCACGCAGAACGGCGTCCGCCTGGTGGTGCTCCAGAACGGCGCCAACGCCATCGACACGTTCACGGTCGGCGCCGACGGCGGGCTCACCGCACAGCAGCGGCTCACGAACGTCAACGCGCCGTTCGGCGGCGCCAAGCATCCGCGGCAGCCATTCGTGGCATTTGCGGCGCTTGCCGACGATGCATCGCCAGGCGTGATCTCGATCCGCGCAACGGGCACGGCGATCCCGGCGATCGTGTCGAAGCTCACGGCACCGTCCGCCGTGGACCCGTGCTGGGCCGCCACCACGCCCAACGGGAAGAGGCTCTGGACATCCAATTTCCAGCCCGCCTCGCTTTCCCTGTACTCGGTGAAGTCGAACGGCCGGCTTGCCGCGGTCAGCACCTACACGCCCACCTCCGACAGCCCGGGCGCGCTCGACATTGCCGTGGATCCGCGCGGGAAGTTCCTGTACCAGCTGCGCGCACTCGATCCGGCAGGCGGTGCAAACCCGACGCCGCAGATCGATGTGCTGCGGATCGGCGGCTCGAGCGCCAACGGCGGGCTTCAGCTGGTGCAGTCGATCCAGCTTTCCTCCAGCGCAAGCAGCGGTTCACCCACCGGCATCGCGGTCTCGGAACCGTAAGCATCGATGCCCTCGCGCCGTCGACTGCGCCTCCCTACGATGCGCCGATGGCACCACAGCATGAACCCGTCGTGATGGTCGTCGGCGGCGGCTTCGGCGGCATCGCGGCGGCACAGGCGCTCGCGAAGGCCCCGGTGCGCGTGGTGGTGGTGGACCGGCAGAACCACCACCTGTTCCAGCCGCTTCTCTACCAGGTGGCCACCTCGGTGCTTTCTGCGTCGAACATCGCGTTCCCCATCCGGCGCATCTTCCGCAACCAGGCGAACGTGAATGTCTTCAATGCGGAGGTGGCGAGCATCGACTGCGCCACCAAGTCGCTGCGGCTTACCGACGGCAACGTGGCACCGTTCGACTACCTGGTGCTGGCGGCCGGCGCAGGTTCGTCGTACTTCGGGCATGATGAATGGGAGCGGTTCGCTCCCGGCATGAAGACGCTCGAGGATGCCACGCTGATCCGCGACCGGATCCTGCGTGCCTTCGAGGACGCGGAGGGCGAGACCGATCCCGAAGCCATGCGCGCCCACCTGACCTTCGTCGTGGTGGGCGCCGGCCCCACCGGCGTGGAACTTGCGGGCGCCATCAAGGAACTGGGCGTGGACTCCATCGCGCGCGACTACCGCCGGTTCGACGCCGCCGGCGCACGCGTGATCCTGGTCGAGGCGGGCGATCGCCTGCTGCCCTCGTTCACCCCGGAGTCGTCGCGCGCCGCGCGCGAGGCCCTCGAGCGCATCGGGGTCGAGGTGCGGGTCGGTGCGCCCGTCACCAACGTGTTCGATGGCGGCGTGGACGTCTCGGGCGAGCGGATCATGGCGGACACGGTGGTGTGGTCGGCGGGCGTATGCGCCAACCCGCTCGGAAGGGCGCTCGGCGCGGAGCTCGACCGCAGCGGTCGCGTGGTGGTGGAGCCCGACTGCTCGGTGAAGGGATTCCCGAACGTGTTCGTGATCGGCGACATGGCCTCGATCCGCTGCGCGAAGACCGGGCAGCCGGTGCCGGGCGTGGCGCCGGCCGCGATGCAGATGGGCACGTTCGTCGCGGGAATCATCGCGCGCGAGGCGTCATCGCCCGGCGCCGCCCCGCCCCGCGAGGCGTTCCGGTACCACGACAAGGGTTCGATGGCCACCATCGGCCGCGCGAAGGCGGTGGCCGAGGTCGGCAAGCTGCGCTTCAGCGGACTTCCCGCGTGGCTCGCATGGCTCCTGATCCACCTGGTGCTCCTGGTGGGCTTCCACAACCGCGTGCTGGTGTTCCTCTCGTGGGCGTTCGCGTATGTCTCGTTCACCAAGGGCTCGCGCATCATCACGGGCGACATCCCGTCACGGATCGTGCGGCCGTTGGGGAACCGGGACGGCAACGATCCCGCGGAACGCGCACGCTCGATGGCGCTCCTGAAGGGACGGATGTGAGGCGGGCGGCGCGCGTCAGGACTGCTTCGGCCTGACCACCGCCGCGATCACCGCCGTGGCCACGGTCCATGTCAGGAACGTGTCGGCGATGCCGGCATACACCCAGCGCGCGGGGAGCTGGAACCACGCGAGCCCCGGCCCGTTGGCGGCCATGGCGGCGAAGAGCGCGATCACGATGCCGATCACCCAGCGCCCTGCCCATGACGGGCAGCGCATGCCCGCCATCAGCGTGCTCATGAGGAACGCGCTGAAGGCCATGTAGCCGAAGGCCGTCAGGTAGCGCTGCACGCTGATCGGGTCGCGCCCGCGCTCGCGCACGAGGACGAGCCCCACCGGGCCGCGCTCGCTCTCCTGGCGCCATGCAGTGACGGCGGCTGCGCGTTCGGCATCGGGCATGGCGCGGACGGCGTCCATGTCGAGCGCCGGGAACGCATAGGCACCGTCGCGCGGGACGGCCCGGGCGATCTGCGGCGCGAGTTCGTTGGCCGCGGGCAGCGGCTGCACCGCCCAGTCGTAGAGCCGCACCGCCGACCAGCTCACGTACGCCCAGGCGAACGCGGCGAGCGCACCGAGGATGGTGCCGAGGATGACGCGGCGGAGCATGGTGTCAGGCTACCGAAAGGTGTCCGATCACCACTCCGGGCCGCCGGAATAGCGCCCGAACACGTCGGCCATCGCCTGCACCATCTCGCCGAGCGTGCACTTGGCGAGCGCGCCCTCCACGAGCGTGGGCATGACGTTCTCGCCCTTGCGCGCGGCGACGCGGATGGCGTCGAGGGCGCGCTTCACGCCGTCTGCGTTGCGCTCCTTGCGGAACTTCGCCAGGCGGTCGCACTGCTCGGTCTCGACGGTGTGCGGGATCTGCAGGATCTCCACCTGCTGTTCCTCGCTGCCGTCGGTGTAGGCGTTCATGCCCACCACCAGGCGATCGCCCGCCTCCATCTCCTGGCCGAAGCGGTAGCTGGCCTCGGCGATCTGGCGGCGGAAGTAGCCCTTGTGGATGCCGGAGACGACGCCGCCCATGTCGTCGATCTCCTTGATGTACTGGTTGGCGTCCTTCTCCATCTGGTCGGTGAGAGCCTCCACGTACCAGCTGCCGCCCAGCGGATCCACCGTGCGGTGGACGCCGGTCTCGTGCGCCAGGATCTGCTGCGTGCGCAGCGCGACGCGCACGGCGGTCTCGGTGGGCAGGCCCAGCGTCTCGTCCATGCTGTCGGTATGCAGGCTCTGGCAGCCGCCCAGGACGCCGGCCATGGCCTGGTAGGCCACGCGCACGATGTTGTTGAGGGGCTGCTGCTCGGTGAGGCTGCAGCCGGCCGTCTGCACGTGCGTGCGCATCAGCATGCTGCGCTCGTTCTTGGCACCGAAGCGGTCGCGCATGGCGAGCGCCCAGATGCGGCGCGCGGCGCGGAGCTTGCAGATCTCCTCGAAGAACTCGTTGTGGCTGTTGAAGAAGAAGCTGAGGCGCGGCGCGAAGGAATCCACCGGGATCCCGCGCTTGATGCACGCTTCCGCATACTCCATGCCGTCGCGCAGCGTGAACGCCAGCTCCTGCGTGGCGGTGGAGCCGGCCTCGCGGATGTGGTAGCCGGAGATGCTCACCGAGTTCCACTTGGGCAGGTGCTGCGCGGCGAACTCGATCGTGTCCACCACCAGCTTGACGCTGGCTTCCGGCGGATAGATGAACTCGTTCTGCGCATGGAACTCCTTCAGGATGTCGTTCTGCAGCGTGCCGCCGACCGTGCTCCAGTCGATGCCGCGCTCCTTGGCCATGGCCAGGTACATGGCCCAGATCACGGCTGCGGGGCCGTTGATGGTCTGGCTGACGGTGACCTCGCCGATCGGGATGTCCGCATACAGGCGGTGCATGTCCTCGATGGTGCTGATGGCGACGCCGCAGCGACCCACCTCGCCGGCGGAGAGCGCGTCGTCGGAGTCGCGGCCCATGAGCGTGGGCAGGTCGAACGCCGTGGAGAGGCCGGTGTTGGCCTTGGTGCCCTTGGTGTTCTCGAGGAGGTACTTGAAGCGGCGGTTGGTGTCGTCGGCCGAACCGAAGCCCGCGAACTGGCGCATGGTCCAGAGGCGGCTGCGGTACATGGTGGAGTGGACGCCGCGCGTGAACGGGAACTTGCCGGGCTCGCCGATGCGGGCGTGCGGCTTCGACGGATCGGCCGGGTCGGTGGTCTGCACGGAACCCGGCGCGTAGCGCTCGTCGATCACGTAGCCGGACAGGGTCACGGTCTCCGGGTCGATGGCGGGCTTCTTCGGGGCGGCGGGCTTGGTGGTGGCGGTCGGGTTGGTGGCCGTCATCGTCGGGTTCTCCTGGCCGGACCGGCGGGCATGGGGCCCGCGGTCGGCGATCAGGCATTCTAGGGGCGGTCTCCCCGAACACCGCATCTGAACACCGGGACCTCGGTTGCAGGCGCCCATGGCGGCTACCCTCTCCGCCCGATGCTCCAGAACACCCCGAATCGCCTGCGTGCCACGGCCCTTGCCGCCATCACCGTCATGCTCGCCGCGTGCGGCGCCCCGAAGCGCCCCGTGGAGACCGAGGAAGTGCTCCTCGGCCGCCGCAACGACATGCAGGAGCGCCTGACCACTGCCTATCGCAAGGGCTTCGAGGACCTGGCCCGCGATGCGCACGAGCGGTACCTCCGCGATGCCAAGGACGCCGTCGACGTGCTGGTGATCTCGGGCGGCGGCGACTGGGGCGCCTTCGGCACCGGCCTCCTCCTCGGCTGGGGCGACGTGAAGGCACCGGGCATCCCGCGCCCGCAGTTCGACGTGGTCTCCGGCGTGAGCACCGGCGCGCTGATCGCGCCCTTCGCGTACCTGGGCACCGAGGCCGACCTCAAGGCGATCGACGACCTGTACCGAAACCCGAAGTCCGACTGGGTCAAGCCGCGCGGCCTCCTGTACTTCATGCCGGACAACGCGAGCTTCGCGGAAGTGCCCGGCCTGGAGCGCGAGGTTGACCGCTTCATCACCATGGACTTCGCCAAGCGCGTGGCCGAGGAAAGCACGCACGGCCGCCTGCTCCTGATCAACACCACCAACCTGGACGACGGCAGCCAGCAGACCTTCCGCTGGGGCCTTGCCGCGCAGCAGGCGGTGAAGGACGGCAGCGTCACGCGTCTGCAGAACATCCTGCTTGCCTCGAGCGGCATCCCCGGCGCGTTCCCGCCCCGCGACATCGACACCTCCGTCTACTGCGACGGCGCGGTGACGAGCAACATCATCTATGGCGGCGCCATGAAGCGCGAGGACACCTTCGGTGCCACCTACAAGCGCCTATTCCCCGGCGAGCAGGTGCCGAAGCTCCGCTTCTGGGTGATCCTCAACAACTACGCCGTGGCGCAGCCGCGCACGGTGCAGCGCACCTGGCCGAGCGTGGTCGAGCGCGCCCTGGAAGTGGCCGTGCGCTCCTCCACCACCATTGCGCTGCGGCACCTCTACTCGCTGGCGGAGATCACGAACCTGCGCGGCGATGGCGACGTCGAAGTCCGCTGGGCGGCCATTCCCAACAGTTGGAAGGCGCCGGTGGAAGGCATCTTCAAGGAGGAGACGATGCGCTCGCTCTCCGACCTCGGGCGCACGCTCGGTGCCACGCCGGAAGCCTGGCACACCGAGGCTCCGTGAAGCCATCACGCACGGCAGTGGTCGGCGCGTTCACCGCGCTCTACGTCCTGTGGGGCTCGACGTACCTGGGCAGCAAGTTCGCCATGGCGAGCTTTCCGCCGGCCTTGCTCTCGGGCATCCGGTTCATCATCGGCGGGCTGGCCATGGCCGCGGTGCTGTTTGCCACCCGCCGGCTGCACCTCTGCGACTTCGCGCGCCTGCGCTGGTGGCGCAACTGCACGATCGCGGGTGCCCTGCTCTTCGCCATGGCCAATGTCCTGGTGTCCTCGGGCGTGCAGCGGATCCCGAGCGGCATCGCGGCGCTCATCGTGGCCATCACCAGCGTGTGGATCGTGACGCTCGACCGCATCATCACGCGCGCCGGTGCGCCGAGCTGGACGATCATCCTGGGCATGGCGTGCGGGCTCGGCGGCGTGGCGGTCCTGGGCGCGCCCGGCTGGGGCGGGACGGGCAGCGAACTCGACATCGTCGGCGTGCTGCTTGCTGCGGGCAGTACCCTCGCGTGGGCCTCCGGCACCATGGTGGCGAAGCACTCGGAGCGGCCGCCATCGATCGCCGCGGCGAGCGTCATGCAGATGCTCGGCGGCGGCGCGGTGGCGCTGGTGCTGAGCACCTTCCTCGAGCATGATCGCTGGCCCACGTGGGAGGCGGTGACGCCGGGCTCGCTCTGGGCCATCGCGTACCTGGTGGTGTTCGGCTCGCTGATCGGCTTCACCGCGTACACGTGGCTCCTCAGCAACGTGAGCGCTGCCGCGGTGGCCACGTATGCCTACGTGAACCCGATGGTGGCGCTCTGCCTCGGAGCGCTGCTTGCCGGCGAATCCATCCCGGCGCGCACCGCGCTGGCGGCGCCGCTCATCCTGGGGAGCGTGGCATTGATGCAGTTCGTGCGGCCGCCGTCGAAGGACGAGATGCCGATCGAGGAGGAGTGAGGACTCGGAGGCGAGGCCGCCTCGGCCGCCTCAGCCGGTCCAGGCGCGGACGTGCTCGCCGACCACGGCAGTGATCACCGCGTGGATCCGGCCGCGATGCGAGCGCACCACCACGCGTTGCGTGCCGTCTGCCTCGAGAGTTCCCACGTGCTCGATGCGGAGCGTGCGCCCGAGCGCATCGGCGCCGAACCGCTCCGCCTTCACCACCGACTCCTTGGCGCACCAAAGGCGCAGCGGCCACGCGTCATCCTTCCACGGATGGCGCGACTCGCCCGTCTCCTCGGCCAGCGTGCGAAGTGCGGGCATACCGGAGGAATCGAGCGGCTCGGCATCGATGCCGGGCGCGGGCGCGCCGGGGATGGCAATCGAGCAGCCCGCCAACCCGCGCGTGTGAGTGATGGAGACGAGCGGCGCGCCCACGTGCCCCGCGATGTGCGGCGCGCCGTGTTCGTCGTTCGCCAGCTCCGCCCCGAACCATGCCGCCGGGCCGTGCTCCGCCTGCCAGGCTGCAGCCGCCGCGCGGAACGCAGCGCGGCTTGCCTGGCGGCCAAGCATGCGCAGTTCAACACGCTGGGCGTCGGCCGCAGGGGCGAACGGGAGCCAGATGATGGAGGGTTCAAGACGACCCACGCCGCGGATTGTGCGCGAAGATCACCGGCAGCGCAACGCGATTCGGGATTCGACACGCGAATGACCGAGCACGCGCTCACGGGCTCGAACGCCCGATCGCACGACACACCCCGGCGCGCACCACCTCAGACCGCGAAATACCCGGCGCCCGGGTGGTGCACCACGATCGCGCTGGTGGACTGCTCGGGGTCGATCTGGAAGTTCTCGGTGAGCCGGCAGCCGATCCGTTCCGGCTGCAGCAGGCGCCACAGCTTCTCCTGGTCGGCCATGTCCGGGCACGCCGGGTAGCCGAAGCTGTAGCGGCAGCCACGGTACTTCTGCTGGAAGAGCTCGCGGATCCTGGCGCTGTCCTCGAGGCCGATGCCGAGCTCCGCGCGCATGCGCTTGTGCCAGAGCTCCGCGAGCGCCTCGGCGCACTCCACGCCGAAGCCGTGGGTGTAGAGATACTCGGTGTAGGCGTTCGAATCGAAGAGTCGCTTGGCGCGCGCGCTGGCGTTGGGGCCCATCGTCACGCAGGTGAAGCCCACCACGTCGCGGGTGCCGTCGCCGCGGAAGAAGTCGCTGATGCAGAGGCCGCGGCCCGAGCGCTGGCGCGGGAACGTGAACCGCTCCATTTCGCGCGCCGGATCGCTTGGGTCGTAGACCACCAGGTCCTGGCCCTGCGCGGCACACGGGAACCATCCGTAGACCACCTTCGGCTGGAGGAAGGCATCGCCCTCGTCCTTCGCCTGCTTCTGGAGCCGCGCAAGCGCGGGGCGCGCCTCGTTCTCCAGGAGCGCCTCGTAGGCCTTGGTGTCCAGTTCGCCCTGCTTGAAGCCCCACTGGCCGCGGAAAAGCGCGTTGTGGTTGATGAAGGGGAAGATCTCGTCGAGCTGCACGTGCTCCACCACGCGCGCGCCCCAGAACGGCGGTTCCGGAATTCGCTCCACCGTCTCCACGCCCTCGGCCGGGCGCGCGCCCTCGGTGCCGCCGGAACCCTGCTCGCCGCGCGAGGCAGCGCCGCCGTCCACCGAGTCGATCACCGCCGTGGCGCCTGCCGGCTCCTTGCCCACCACGCACGTGCGCGATGCCGCCACCTTGGCATCCACCGCGCGGCGCTTGCCGAGCCGCTCGTCGATCTGCGCGTCGACCGCCGCCAGGGTGTTCGCCGCCAGCGCGTCGCACACGGAGAGGCCCTCGAACGCGTCCTTGCCGTAATAGAGCGGCCCCTTGTAGATGGAACGCAGCTTGCCCTCGGCGTAATGGCGAGTCAGCGCCGCACCGCCGAGCATCACCGGGACATCGATCCCGCGCTCGTTCATCTCGTGCAGGTTCTGCTCCATGACGGCCACGCTCTTCACGAGCAGGCCGCTCATGCCGAGCGCATCCGCCTTCACGCGCTCCACCGCCTCGAGCATGGTGGAGAGCGGCTGCTTGATGCCGATGTTGTGGACCTCGAACCCGTTGTTGGTGAGGATGATGTCCACCAGGTTCTTGCCGATGTCGTGGACGTCGCCGCTCACGGTGGCCAGCACGATGCGCGCCTTCGCCTGCCCGGTGGCGCCCGCCTTCTCCATGTGCGGCTGCAGGATCGCCACGGCCTTCTTCATGACGCCCGCGCTCTGCAGGACGAACGGCAGCTGCATCTTGCCCTCGCCGAAGAGGTCGCCGACCACCTTCATGCCGGCCAGGAGGTGCTCGTTGATGATCTCGAGCGGACCGTACTTCTCGAGGCCGCGGTTGAGCGTTCCCTCGAGGTCCTTGTCCTCGCCGTCGATGATGTGCCGCTGCAGCGCCTCCTCCACGGGGAGGTCGGCGAGCGTCCTGCGCACCTCGGTGGTCTCGGCACCGTCCGGGAAGAGCCCGATGAAGTGCAGCAGCGGGTCGAACGTCTCCGGCATTCCCTCCGGGCGCTCGGCGCCGCGGCGGTCGAAGACGAGCCACTTCGCCGCTTCCCACTGCTCGGGCGGGATGCGGTTCTCGGGCAGGATCTTGCTGGCGTGGACGATGGCCGCGGTCAGGCCGCGCGCCCGGGCCTCGTGCAGGAAGACGCTGTTCAGCACCGCGCGCGCCGCGGGCTTCAGGCCGAAGCTGATGTTCGAGAGCCCGAGCAGGATCTGGCACTTCGGGAACGTCTCGGAGATGCGGCGGATGCCCTCGAGCGTCTCGAGGCCAAGGCGCCGGTCCTCGTCGTTGCCGGTGGCGATGGTGAAGGTGAGCGGGTCGAAGAAGAGGTCGTTCTCGTCCAGGCCCCACTTGCGCGTGAAGAGGTCATGGATGCGCGAGGCGATCTCGATCTTGCGGTCGGCGGTCTTGGCCATGCCGGCCTGCATGTCCTCGTCGATGGTCAGTGCCACGCACGCCGCGCCGTAGCGCTTCAGGAGCGGGCAGATCTCGTCGAGGCGCTTCTCGCCGTCCTCGAGGTTGATGCTGTTGACGATGCAGCGGCCGCCCGCGCGCTTGAGCGCGGCCTCGATCACGTCGGCCTGCGTGCTGTCCACCATGAGCGGCGCGTTGACGTGCTGCACGTAGCGGCTCGCCACCTCGGCCATGTCCTTGACGCCGTCGCGGCCCACGAAGTCGACGCACACGTCGAGCAGGTGGCTGCCGTCGCGCATCTCCTCCTTGGCCATGCTCACCAGGCCGTCCCAGTCGCTGGCATCGAGGAGCCGCTTGAACTTCTTGCTGCCGTTGGCGTTGGTGCGCTCGGCAACGATCAGGAAGCTGTTGTCCTGGCGGAACTCGGTGAACCCGTAGAGGCTCGAGCAGCCGGGAGTGCGCACCGCGGCGCGCGTCACGGGCGAGCGCGTTCCCACCACCTCGCGCAGCGCGCGGATGTGGTCGGTGGTGGTGCCGCAGCAGCCGCCCACGATGCCGGCGCCGTAATCCTCCAGGTATCGCCGCATGGCGGCGCCGAAGGCATCCGGGCGCAGCGGATACTCGGTGCGGCCGTCCACCAGGATGGGCAGGCCCGCGTTCGGGATCACGCTGAACGCACGATCCCAGTGCTTGGAGAGGTAGGCGATGTGCTCGGCCATCTCGGTGGGGCCGGTGGCGCAGTTGAGGCCGAGGCTCGCGATCGGGAACGGCCGCAGCGCGTTCACCACGGCCGCGATGTCGGAGCCGAGGAGCATCGTGCCCGTGGTCTCCATGGTGACGCTCGCAAGGACGGGAATGTCCTCGTGCGTCTTCCCTGCCGCGCCGATGGCGTCGAGGCACGCGTTCACCGCGCACTTCACCTGCAGGAGGTCCTGTGCCGTCTCCACGATCAGGCAGTCCGCGCCGCCGTCGATCAGGCCGCGCGCCTGCTCGCGGTAGGAGTCGAGCATGGTTTCCCACGAGGCCTGCCCCAGCGTGATGAGCTTGGTGCCGGGGCCGATCGAGCCCGCCACGAAGCGCGGACGGTCACGCGTGCTGAACTTGTCCGCGGCGGCGCGTGCGCACCTCGCTGCGCTGACGTTGAGCTCGTAGACCCACTCCACCATCTCCTGGTCGAACTCGGCGGCCACCAGCTTGTTGGAACCGAACGAGTCGGTCTCCACCACGTCTGCACCTGCGGCGAGGAAGCCCTCGTGGATCCGCTGGATCAGGTCCGGCCGGCTCTTCACCAGGATGTCGGTGCAGTTGTCGCGTCCGAGGTAATCCTCGGGGCGGCAATCCGCGCAGGAGTGGATGCTGGTGCCCATCGCGCCGTCAAAGACCACGACGCCACGATTCAACGCTGTGAGAAAGCCACTCTTCATGGGAATACCGAGAACCTTACACCACCCGGGCCCGGCATTCAACCGTCCATCCGGATGAACGGATGGATGACTGAGAATGGCTGCTTACCGGACTCAGCGGGCAGTGGAACCGCTGATCAACGCCCCCAGCCGATCCCGTATGCACGCACCTCAATAGCCATAGCCTGTGGATCCCTTGCAGAGAATCCTCCATGCACTCCTCGTGACGACCGTCGCTGCGATCGGCACCTCAGCGGCCGCCGACAACACGCCCCGGGCATCGCTGAACGCCGCAACCTTCGACGCCGTCTGGACCACCGTGCGGGACACGCACTGGGACCCAACGCTCGGCGGCGTCGACTGGCCGGCGGTGCGCGCAGAACTGCTGCCCCGCGCGGAAGCCGCCGCGGACGATGCCGCGCTGCGCGTCATCCTGATGGATGCGCTCGGTCGCCTGAAGCAGAGCCACTTCACGATCATCCCCGGCGAACTCTCCGCGGCCACGGAGGATGAACCGACAAACACGCCGACTGCCGCCGACGCCCCGAGCGACACGGCAGCAACGGCAACGTCACCCGACGCTCCGCGTGCCGGCGCCACCGACGCCCCGACCGCCACCCCAGCGCCCCGCCCAACTCGCGTCGCACGCGAGGGCCACTGCGGCGCCACCGTTTCGTTCATGGCGCGGGCCGGCGCCGCCGACCGCTGGGACGCCGTCGTCACGGCGGTCGAGCCTGGCTCGCCCGCGGAGAAGGCCGGCATCTCCCCCGGCATGCGCGTGGCCGCCATCGACGGAAGTCCACTCGGCGAACGCCTTCCCCCGGGCGACGGCCTCGAGCGCTACGAACGCGCGCAGGTGGCCTACGCGCTCACCACCGCGGATCCGGGCACCACGCGCACATGGCGCATCGAACCCATCGGCGCCGAGGCAAGCGACGTGACGGTGACCTACGCCGCGGACGAACGCCCGCACAGCAAGTTCGGCTCGCTGCCCTCGCTTCCCACCGAACTCACCTGGCGCCACCTGGACCAGACCGAGCGCGAACGCTGGGGTGCGGGCAACCACGAGATCGGCCTCGTCCGCTTCAACATCTGGCTGATCCCCGTGGCACGCCCGTTCGACCAGGCGATGGACACGCTGCGCACCGCCGACGGCATCGTCATCGACCTGCGCGGCAATCCGGGCGGCATCGGCGCCATGGCCATGGGCATCGCCGGCCACTTCACGCCCGAGATCAGTGACCTCGGCGAGATGCGCACGCGCGACACCACGCTTCACTTCAACACCAACCCGCGCCGCGTGAGCACCACCGGCGTGGCGGTGCAGCCGTACACCGGCCCCGTGGCCATCCTGGTGGACGATGCCACCGCGAGCACCAGCGAGATCTTCGCGGGCGGCATGCAGTACCTCGGGCGTGCCAAGGTGTTCGGCGAGCGCACCGCGGGCGCCGCGCTTCCGGCCATCATGCTGCCCTTGCCCAACGGCGACGTCTTCCTGCACGCCGTGGCCGACTACCGCCTGCCCAACGGCAACGCGCTCGAGGCCTCCGGCGTGAAGCCCGACAACGCGCGCCCGTACACCCGCGCCGACTTCGCGCGCGAGGGCGATCCTGCCCTCGCCGAAGCCGTGCGCTGGATCGCCGCGCAGCCCACGGCGGCCCGCTGAGCACCGACGAACACCTACCATCACCTTCCACCGGAGAACCCAACCATGATCACCCGCACCATCCGATCGTTCCTGCCCGTCGCCGCACTCGCCTTCACCACGCTCGCCTTCGCGCAGGCCACGCCCGCCGCGAAGCCCGCGGCCGCGCCGGCCACCACCGCGAAGCCCGCCGTCGTCGCCCCCGCCACGGATGCCGGCGACACCGCGGCCCCCGCAGTCGCCGTGCCGGGCCCCGCGAAGGCCGAGCCGCTGACGGCGCCCAAGTTCAAGGAAGTGAAGTTCGAGGGCGCCAAGCCCACCGCCAAGGAGATCCTCGAGAAGCACATCGCCGCCACCGGCGGCACCAAGGCCTGGGAGGCCAAGACGAGCATGACCTCCAAGGGCGGACTCGAAGTCCCCTCCGTCGGCCTCAAGGGCTCGATGCAGATGCAGGCCATGATGCCCGACCGCGTGAGCATCACCATGGACCTCCCGGGCATGGGCCAGACGCGCACCGGCTTCGACGGCACCACCGGCTGGACCATCGACCCGATGCGTGGGCCCGCGCTGATGGAACCCGCGGAGCTCGCCAACCTGAAGCGCGATGCCAACTTCCGTCGCGACCTTGAGCTGGCCGCCAAGCCCGACGTCGTCACCGTGGCCGGACTGGTGGAGTTCGAGGGCCGCCCCTGCTGGCAGCTCACCGTGAAGATGCCCGGCAGCGAGCCCGCCGACAACTTCTACGACAAGGAGACCGGCACCATGTCCGGCATGGCGATGATGGCCGCCACGCCGATGGGGCAGATCTCGGTGGTGCTCGTCATGGCCGACTACAAGGACTTCGGCGACGTGAAGATGCCCACCAAGACCACCACCAAGGTGATGGGGCAGACGCAGCTCATGACCGTCGACACGGTGAGCTGGGATCCCATCGACGCGAAGGCGTTCGACCTTCCCGCCGAGATCGCCGCGCTGAAGCAGGCGCCTGCCGCGCCCGCAGCGCCGGCCAAGGCCATTCCCGCGCAGCCCGCTGCTCCCGCAGCACCCGCCACCAAGTGACATCCCACCGGATCCACCCATGACCACCGCCGCCGTCCGGCTCAGTTCCGTCCGCAAGCGCTTCGGCAAGACCGAGGCCGTGCGCGGCATGGACCTCGTGGTGCCGGAAGGCTCGCTCACGGGCTTCATCGGCCCCAACGGCGCCGGCAAGAGCACCACGATCCGGATGATCATGTCGATCATCCATCCGGACGAGGGCTCGGTGGAGGTGCTGGGTTCCGATGCCATCGCCGCCAAGGACCGCATCGGCTACCTGCCCGAGGAGCGCGGCCTGTACCGGCGCATGCGCGTCACGGAATTCCTGAAGTACATGGCCACGCTCAAGGGCCTGCCCTCCGCGGGGCTCGGTGCCCGCGTGCACGCATGGCTCGAGCGCGTGCAGCTGGCGGAAGCGGCCAAGAAGCGCTGCCAGGAACTCTCCAAGGGCCAGCAGCAGAAGGTCCAGTTCATCGCGAGCGTGATCCACGACCCGGACCTCATCATCCTGGACGAACCGTTCAGCGGGCTCGACCCCGTGAATGCGCGGCTGATCAACCGGCTCATCCGAGACCTGCATGCACAGGGCCGCACCATCATCTTCAGCACGCACGTGATGCACCAGGCGGAGCAGCTCTGCGACCGCATCGTCCTCATCAACCGCGGCGAGAAGATCCTGGACGCATCCATGCCGGAGATCCACACGCGGTTCGACCCGCGCACGGTGCTGGTGGAACCAAGCTCGCACAACGCCGCGGAGGCAGCGCGGCTGGCCACCCTGCCCGGCGTGGAACGCGCGCAGTGGATCGCCGACCGCCACATGGCCGAGCTCAGCGTGGCACGCGAGGCGGATCCGCAGGCGGTGATGCGCGCGGCGATCGGCATGATGCCGGTCCGCACGGTGGAACTCAGGAAGACCACGCTCGACGACGTGTTCGTGGAGCTTGTCGGCGAGGCGATGCCCGCCAGCGAGGAGTCGGGCAATGGCTGAGCGACGCGACAACGGCGCCATGCGCAAGATCTGGGCCGTGGCGTTCCGCGAGGTGCGCCACACCGTCCTCACCAAGGGCTTCATCTTCGGCGCGCTGGTGGTGCCGGTCCTCATGTTCGGCGCCATCGCCGCCATCGGTTTGCTGGTGGGCATGCAGGTGGCGCCGGTCTCCGGCACGGTGGCCCTCATCGATCCGAGCGGAAGCGTGGCGGAGTTCGCACGCACGGAACTGACCCCCGAGCAGGTGGCGAAGGACATGGAGGAGATGCTCCGCCGCAACGCGGAATTCAAGTCGCTGGGCGCCGCCACGGGAACGCAAGCCTCGACCGTGCTGCCCTCGTTCGAGGTGAAGGTGGACTCCATCGCCGACACCGCGCGCACCGAGGAACTCCGGGCCAAGGTGCAGGACGGCGAACTGCTGGCGCTCGTCATCGTGCCGCCCGAGGTGCTGCAGGCGAATCCGTTGGACGCCGAGGGAAACCCCGCCACGTTCACGCTCATCGTCCCCACCAAGAGCGCGCCGCGCACCACCGCCACCATGGAGAAGTGCCTGTCGCGCGCCATCGTGAAGGCGCGCGTCAAGCTGGCGGGGAACGACTACACGTCGCTCAACGCGCTGCTCGAATCGCCGCAGACCAACGTGCGCCGCCTCTCCGCGGAGGGCGCGGAATCCGACGAGAGCCGCCTCACCAAGACGCTCCTCCCGATGGGCTTCATGATGCTCATCTGGATCACCACCTTCACGAGCGGGCAGTACCTCCTCACCACCACCATCGAGGAGAAGGCCAGCAAGGTGATGGAGGTGATGCTGAGCGCCGTGAGCCCCATGCAGCTTCTCTGCGGCAAGATCCTGGGCTACGCCATCGTCTCGATGCTGATGCTCGGGATGTACGGCGCGCTCGGCGTGGCAGCCCTCACCGCCGCCGCCATGGGCGACCTGGTCTCGCCCGGCATGATCCTGCTGATGATCGTCTACTTCATCATGTCGTACGCCTTCGTCGCCACCATCATGGCAAGCGTGGGCAGCGCGGTGAACGACCTGCGCGAGGCGCAGAGCCTGGTGACGCCGGCGATGCTCGTCCTCACCATCCCGCTCATGCTGTGGCTTCCCATCAGCGAGCAGCCCAACGGCATGCTGGCCACGGTGGCCAGCTTCATCCCGCCGGCCATCCCCTTCGTCATGGTGCTGCGCGTCACCGCCAGCAGCGAGCCGATCGCGGCGTGGCAGGTGGCCCTGAGCATCGTCTGGGGCTTCGCCTGGGTGGCGGTCTTCATGTGGGCGGGCGCCAAGATCTTCCGCGTGGGCGTCCTCATGCAGGGCAAGCCGCCCACGCCGCGCGAACTGCTCAAGTGGATCCGCATGGCCTGAGCGGAGTGTCCGCACGGCACGCACAACGGCACCGCACGCCGGGCGCTGTACGCGCTAGGCCAGGAGCAGCGCTTCGCCCGCGATTCCCGGCCCGAACGCCAGTGCCACCCACGGCCGCGGGATCCCGCGCTCGCGCATCGCACGCATGATGAAGAGGAGCGTCGCGCTCGACATGTTGCCGAAGTCGCGGAGGATGGCGCGGCTCGATTCGCCGTGGCGGGGTTCGAGCGCCAGCGACTCGAGCACCGCGTCGATCACGCGCGGGCCGCCGGGGTGGATCGCCCATCCGCCCACTGCCATGGGATCGATCGCTTCTTCGGCAAGGATCCCCCGCACCCACGGCCCCACTCCGCTTCGAAGGAGGTCCGGCACGGCGGCGCCGAGCGTCATCTCGAAGCCGTGGTCGCCGACTTCCCAGGCCATCTCGGCAACGGACCCTTCCATGAGCACGCTGTCGGAGCGCACGAATCGCAGCGCATCGCCGGGGCCGTCCGCCGCCACCACCGCGGCGGCCACGCCGTCGGCGAAGAGCGTGTTGGCGATCAGCCGGTCGAGGCGTGCGCCGTAATGAAGGTGCGCGGAACTGATCTCCGCGCAGACCACAAGCACCCGCGCGGCGGGATCGGCGCGCACGAAGGCGGCGGCCACCGAGAGCGCGTTGACCGCGGCGTGGCAGCCCATGAAGCCAACGTGCGTGCGTCGGCATGAGCGCGGCAGGGAGAGCTCTTCCATCAGCCACTGGTCGATGCCGGGTGCCACGAAGCCGGTGCACGACGCGGTCACCACGTGGGTGATGCTCGCCGCCGCGACGCCTGCATCGTGGAGCGCCTCGCGCCCGGCGCGCACGGCGAGCGGACGCACCGCGGCGGCCCAGAGGCGCATGCGTTCCGCGGTGCCGGGGCCGCCGGCCTGCGGGTCCTTGGCATAGAAGGCTGATCCGTCCGGGGCATCGGCGCCGGCACACCACCGCGCGTCGATCCCGCTGCGCTCGGCGAGGCGTGCCGTGACCCCCGGCGCCACGGAAGCAGGCGCGATCCGCTGCGCGATGGACATCCAGTCCTCGCGGGCCAGGCGACGGTCGGGCGTGGTGCACGCAATCGAGAGGATGGCCGGATTCAACGAAGTTCTCCGAGGGGAACGGGTCGCGGCGCGCCGAATGCGCTTGCCACGCGTGCGGAGGCACCGGGAAGTGCCTGGATGAGGCGCACGCACGCCTTCACGGCGAGCGGACTGCGCAGGAGCCGGGCGGTGAGCAGGCAGCGCAGCCGGGCGCCGCGCACGATGCCGCGGCAGATCGGATCCCATTCGCCTTCGACAGCTGCACCCGAGAGGACGCGCACCGCGTGATCGCCGGCGGCGCATCCCGTGCCGAGTGCCCAGCCCATGCCCTCGCCCGTGAACGGTTCCGCATAGCCCGCGGCGTCGCCCGCCACCAGGATTCCCGGTGCGGAGAGCCGACTGCGCGAGCGCGTGAGGGTGGGCGTTCCCTGCCACGCGGCGTCCATCACGGCGCGCTCGTCGGCCACCGCGTTGCCCAGCATGGCGCGCATCGGCTCAGCCACGCCGCGCGCCGCACGGAGGAACGCCGGCCGAACCGCGGCCGCGATGTCCACGCGCCCGTCGGAAAGCCGGACAACGCCCACGTATCCCTCGCGGCACACGCGCATGCGAACCTGCCCCGGCGCCACGCGCACCGCGCCGGCAGGGACGATGGCGCCGACGCCGATCAGGCTGCGTTCCGAGGATTTCCAGGCGAAGTCGCCGCGCCGCGCCAGCGAACTCCCGTGCAGGCCGTCCGCAGCGACAACGATGCGCGCGCGCACGTGCCGCACGGCGCCCCCGTGCCGAAGTTCCACCCGCCCGGAACCGTCCACCGAAGCGGACACGGGCCACGCAATCAGTGCACCCGCCGCGGACGCCGCGGCAAGGAGCCGCACATCGAGCGTCCCACGCGCGATTGCCACCGAACCCGGGCGCCGGACCACGGCCGCGCCGCGCTCGGCCTCGAGGAGCACTTCCTCCAACGGACTCGCATCGGACAGCAGCCCCGCAAGACCGCATCGTGACAGCACCGCGATGCCGGCTGGGGCAAGACAGCAGCCGCACACCTTCTCGCGCGGATGCGCCGTCCGATCGAAGACGACGGTGCGGAAGCCCGCGGACGCCAGGCGAAGCGCGGCCATGCCGCCCGCGAGGCCGCCGCCGATCACCACGGCATCGACCTCTGCGGGAATGGAATCGAATGGAAGGAGCGGCAGCGCGCTCATCGTGCACCACCACTTCCCGCGCGGTTCCACCAGAGCCGCCAGCGCTCCGGCCACGCGCGCGTGATCGTGCAACCGTCCATCCCCGCGTCGCGGGCCAGCGATTCGACCTCGGCTCGGGCATGCGCCGCCCGCACGCTTGCGCTGGCGTCGAAATGCACCACGGGCGAACGTGAAAGCATGTGCGCGCCGAGCGTCGCAAGCCCGAGCCCCAGCCACGTTCGATCGAGGTCCGCGACACCGACGGCCATGCCGGCCGCGTCACGCATCGAGCGCAGGATGCGAACGGCATCGTGCGGGTCGAAGTGATGGAGGAACAGGCTGCTGATGACCACGTCGCACTCCGCGGGGAGCGACGCCGCCAGCACATCGACGCATGCCGTGCGTACGTGCATGCCCGAGTCCCTCGCCCGTTCCTCGGCGCGCGCCAGTGCGTGCGCGCTGCGGTCGCACAGCGTCCATTCGATGCGGATGCCAGCCGAACGCGCACGGGCGTCGAGCGCGGTCGGTACGTCTCCCGAACCGGTGGCCACGTCCATGACACGGAGCACGCGCCCGTTCCCCGATGCGGCCACGCCGCGGATCCCGGGCCACAGGATGGCATCGCTCCGCGAAGCGCGGTTGAGTCGTGCCAATCCGCGGAGCGCGGCATCGTGCTCCCTCGGAGCGATGCCCTCGTCGTCCATCAGCTCAGGCACTCGCCGGCGAGTGAGGATGAAGGCCGGCTGCATATGCCAAGTATGACCACCACGCCACCGCCACGCAACGAGCACTTCGACGAATCCCGCGGCGTCTCCGTGGCTTGCACGCCCACCCATGGCCGCCGGCCGGCGCGGCTACAGTGACGCCGTGGGAAGCGTCCTCCTCCTCTTCCTCTCGAGCGCCCTGCTGGTGCTCCTCTTTGCCGCACTCGGCGTGGGTGCCACGTGGTGGGCGCTCTTCGGCGACAAGGCCCGCAACCGTCGCTGCCCACGCTGCCTGCACGACCTCTCGGGCACGCCCGGGATGACCTGCGGTGAATGCGGTTTCGTGGCGCGCACCGAGGCCGACCTGCACCGGACGCGCCGTCGATGGGGGACGGCGGCGCTCTCGCTGGCGGCGATCTTGGCAGTGACGGGCTGGGCACGGCTGGAGATGCTCAACGCGTCCTGGGTGGGACAGGTGCCGGATGCCGTGCTGGTGCAGCTGCCGCGCGTCCTGCCGGCAGACGCCGTCCCCCGATGGGCATGGGATGAACTCACCGATCGCATGGGTGCGGAGACGCTCGGAAGCAGCCACGTGCTGGACCTGATCCGCGCCGTCGATCCCGGCACGAAGCGCATCGGCGACCCCGACGATCCAGCGGTGCGTGCACTGGCGATGGCCACGTGGAACCAACCCGGCGAATTGCGTCCACGTGCCGACGAACCGCGCTCGGCGGCGGATGCGCGCGCCCGCCAGCGCGCCTCCTTCGAATCGGAACGCGAGAGGCTCCTCGCTGCCGCCCTGCCCTGGTTCGAGGTGCTCCCGCCGGTGCAGTGGGAACCGGCCACGCCGCCGGTGGCGCGCGTGCGCGGCACGGTGTGGGGCCAGGACACCGAATGGCGCATGCGCGTCGATGATGGGCAATCGCCCTGGCTCGTGGGCGATGGCATGTCCACGATGCGCATGCAGCCCGCGTTCGGTGCGCTGCAGTTGCCGCGTGCCGACGCGGACGGCCGCGTGCGTGCACGCCTCGTCACCGAGTACCGCCGCCGCCCGACGCCCGATGCGCCATGGCAACCATGGACGCCGGATGCACCCATCGCCCTCGATGCCGCCGTGGGCACGGTTGCGCCGGGAGGCATCGTTGCCGCCGACGACGCCCCACTCGAGATCGCCGTCCGCGAGGCGTTCGATTACCCCGTCTCGATCTGGTCCGACGAGGACCGCCCCGCGGGTATCCGCTTCAACACGCGGCCATTCGCGGGCGCGGCGTTCGCCGATCTCCTCGTGGGCGTCACAGTTGAACTCCGCGAGGACGGCGTGGTGCGACGCCGCTCCCGGCTCTGGTGGCCCGGCGGGACCCAGCAACGCACCGGGTGGGAAGTGGAGTCCGAGGACCTGGACGCGCTGCGCCGGCTCCGGGCGCGCACCGCCGAGCCGGCGTCGATGCAGAGTCACCCGGACGGCGGCCAGCTGGTACCCGGCTGGACGCTGCGCGTGGCCGGCGATCGGACGACCGCCCTCCGAGCCCTCGACATCCTGCGCACCGACGGCGGAATCACGCGATTCTGGGCAGGGTTGCTCGAGTTTCCCCTGCGCGTCGGCGAGCGCGCGGCACGCGCGCCAAAGCGGTCGTTCCGGACCGAGCCACTGACGCCGTGACGGCGCCAGGGCATTATCGGATGGAACTTTCGCAATTTCGTGGGGAACGGTGATCCCAATCCACGGCGCCCTGCGCCTCCGAGGTCGGACCGAGGGTTTTGTTCCGCCGAGCAGTGAGGCATTTGTTCCCCCATGGACCGACATTTCCCATCTTCCGTCAGCCACTTCGACACCCCCTGCGTTGCCCCGCGTGTCGCGCGGCGCACGGAGCGCCCGGCACATGCGGTCTTCGAGCACGCCGTGGCCCGCTGCGGCCGCGCCGAGCACGAGTGGTTGAACCCGGACGTCGATAGCGGCAGCGCGTTCGACCTGGGAACCGCCCGCGTGCTGGTGCTCCCGGATCGCTGCATGGCGTCCACGGATGACCGCACCCTGGAATTCGAGATCGAGATCGTCGCCGGCCGCGAGGCCTCGGTGGTGGACCTCCTCTACCGCCTCCCCGGCGGAAGCTGGCTGAACGTGGAAGATGCCTGGGACTGGCCGCTGCACGATGCCGAAGGCAACGACGGCGAACATCGCACCCGGATCACCCTCGACAACGGCCGCGCCCGCGTGACGGTCCGGCTCGAAGCCGGCGCCCGTCTCTGCGTGCGGCTCGTCAACGAATAGGCGTGAGGGCGCAGGCATCAAGCCCGCGCGCCATTGCGCACGCGAATTCTTCCGAATTCAACGGGGCGTGATTCAGCCGGACGTGATTCAGCGCAACTTGGCACGACCGCGCGAGAACGAAGCCGCCAGCGCCCGGAGCGCATCGGCCATCTCGACCGCGCTGCCGAAGCGCTGCTCGGGGTCCTTTGCAAGCGCACGCTCGAAGAACGCCACGGCCGGGTGACCCGCCTCGACGATTCCCATCGCATCGATGCCGCGCGCAGGCTCGGCGATGATCGAGCGGAGCATCTCCGCCGAGGTCTGGCCTTCCATGTCGTACGGCAGGCGGTTGGCAAGAAGCTCGTACGCCACCACGCCAAGCTGGTAGAGGTCCGAGCGATGATCCGCGCGGCGCGAGTTGCCCGACGCCTGCTCCGGGCTCAGGTAGCTCATGGTGCCGACGATCTGCCCGGTGAGCGTGTGCTCCTGGCGCGAGTGCAGCTCGCCGTCAAGGACGCGCGCAGCGCCGAAGTCGATCAGCCGTGCGCGGTGCCCACTCCCGACCAGGATGTTCGCGGGCTTGAGGTCGCGGTGGACGATACCGAGGTCGTGGGCCACCCCGAGCGCCTCGGCGACCGGGATCAGCATCTCGAGCCGGCGCTGTGCGGGCACGCGCTCCTCGCGGCAGTGCTTGCGGATGTCCTTCCCGTCGACGTACTCCATGATGAGGTACGCGGAACCGTCCTCCAGCGTCCCCGCCGCGCGGAGCGCGACAAGGGCCGGGTGACGCAGGCGGGCAAGGAGGCGCCACTCGCGGCGGAAACGCGCAGCCGCGCTGCGGCCGGACGTCGCCAGGTGCACGAGCTTGACGGCCACCAGCTGGCCGGTCTCGACCTCACGGCAGAGGTGGACGACGCCGACGCCGCCACGACCCAGTTCGCGGATGGGCTCGAAGCCGTTCGGGAGCTTGAGCGACGGAACAGCGGGCGAAATCTCGACGCCGGCGCAGTCCCACGCGGAACCGGAATCCTCGTCGGCGCGGATCAGCGAGAGCACCAGGTCCAGGAGCACGGCATCCTCGCCGCAGGAATCCTGCACGAACACAGGACGCTCTTCCGGCGGCATGTCGCAAGCGCAGGTGAAGATCGCGCGCGCGCGACGGAGGCGGTGGGCCCGCGAGGGATCTCCCGCCCGGGCTGCGCCGTCATGAGTTGTTGCAACTGCCTCGATCATTCCTTTTCCCTGCAATCCGAACACGCCGACCCCGAACGACACCGGTCCGAACAGCACCGATCAGCCGACCGCACGACCGCGAACACCCTCGGCGTCCGCGCCGTCTTCCATTTCCGAGAGCTCGATTCCGAGCTTCTGGGCCAGGAAGGCCCGACCGAAACGCCAGTCACGGTTGACGGTGGGCCGCGAGACGCCGAGCGCCTCGGAGATCTCCGACACGGTCATGCCCGCAAAGACCTTGCACTCCAGAACGCGCGCGGCGCGCTCGTCCATCTCCGCCAGTTCGGTGAGTGCCTCGTCGATGGCGAACACGTCCGCAGGATCAACCGTGTCCGCGGCAACGAAGGCCAGCGCCGCATCACCCATGCGCTTGGCCGCGCCGCGCTTGGCGGCACCGCGCGTGCGGGCGTGGTCGACGAGCACGCAGCGCATGGCGTGCGCCGCAACGGCCAGCAGGTTGCTGGCGGTGGCGAATTCGCCGGGATTGCGGTGTGCGAGGCGCACGAAGGCCTCGCTGACGATGGCGGTGGGCTGCAGCGTGTGGCTGGCGCGCTCCTGGCGCATCAGCACGGAAGCCATCGAACGGAGCTGTGGATAGATTTCGCTGAATCCATCGGCGATGGACCGCAGACTTGATCCGCTGCGAGGGCGAACATCAACAACCTTTTCCTCTGCCTGGATCGAAATAAAACTCATGGAGTTTCCCTCCTCCGCCGACGACCATAGCCCCGATCCGGGCTAAGTCAAACAATGGGCCCTGTTTGGATTTGGCAAGTCGCCCCCTCACGGTGACTATGAGCGGCGGTCCCCCACTGAAAAGCGGCAGAATCCCCGGAATTCCGCCGCGAGACCGATTTCGAGGAACGCGGCAGGTGGCACGCGAGCGCGGGGTTACGGGCCTCAAAAACAGCCCGGCCGCGGTCCTGCGTTCCCTACGTCAGGACTGCGGCCGTACCCAGCGCTGCCGAAACACAGGCAAAGGGGCTGCTGCATGCGGAGCGCTGTTTGTTCGCCGAGGACGGGTTCCCGTCGTCCAGGGCCGGCGCTCCGATCTTTTTAACTTCAACCCTGGAGGCGGCAAATCGCCCCCAAGCGGATCAGGCTGATCACGCATTTGCCAAAAAATCGGTCCGCCAGCCCCTCCGTACACTCGCCCCCATGCATTCGTCCCTCTGGGCACCCTGGCGGCTGGCATACATCCGGGCCCTCGAATCGCAGGCGGAGGCCGCCAAGGCCTCGCCACCGGCCGGGAACCCGAACTTCCTGGCGGAGTACTGGGCTCACCCCGAGCGCGACCATGCCCAGCATGTGGTGCACCGGGATGCGCGCGGGATGGTGCTCCTGAACCGCTACCCGTACACCAACGGCCACCTGCTGGTGGCGCTCGGCGAGCCGCAGCCCACCATCGACCGCTACGCGCCCGCCGACCGCGCCCACTTCTGGCGCCTGATGGAGCTG
>JBIIJH010000022.1:0-25227 GCA_044233905.1 Phycisphaerales bacterium | reverse complement strand
CCGCGGGTAGCACGCGATGCATGCCACCACCATCACCCCCGGCCCCGGCACCGCCTGCGGCACTGCGCTCGAGCCGAACACCCACGCGTCCCGGCTGCCGTTCGTCAGCGTGCGGTCGCTCGCGCCGAACATGGCCATCTCCCACTGGCCGCCGACCTCGGTCCAGTAGTGCCAGTAGTTCTCGATGGGCCAGAGGTCGCCGTTGCCGTACTCGTAGTCCGCGTCGAAGCCGATGCCGGTGACGAAGTTGCCGAACGGGTACGCGTCGTAGGCGAGCGCAGCGCCCGTGATGGCGGAGGTCGCGGCCTGCAGCGCGTCGAAGCCGTTCATCGCGGTGTCCCACCGCAGCGTGACCTGGTACGCGTTGCCGTTGGTGAAGTCCACCTGGATGGTGGACGTGCTGGCGCCGGTCCCCACGTCATAGGACGCGACGATCCCGGCGAAGGCGTGCGAACTGGAAATGGCGATGGCGGCGAACGCCGCGGCGGCGGACACGGTCCGGTGCATGTGGTTCCTTCCTGAGTTGCGCAGGAGAACGTTGTGTGCTCGGACGCCGGTCGACCCGGCTTGCGGGCACCCACGCGGGTGCCGCCTACGGTGACGCATTCGCTGCGGACTTTGACCGCATTCCTCCGTGCGTCCGAGTGGCCGCGTTTCGCGGCCGCGCGCATGATAGCCGCTCCCTTACGATGCCGCCGTCCCGGAGGACACCATGGCCGACCCACAGCAGACCGAAGCCCTCATCGCCGCCTTCCGCTCCGACCACGACCGCGTCAAGAAGGAAGTGCAGAAGGCCGTCGTGGGCCACGAGGAGATCATCGACGGCATCCTCGTCTGCCTGTTCGCCGGCGGGCATGCGCTCCTCGAGGGCGTGCCCGGCCTCGGCAAGACGCTCCTGATCCGGAGCCTCTCGCAGGCGCTCCAGCTGAAGTTCGGGCGCATCCAGTTCACGCCCGACCTGATGCCCGCCGACGTCACCGGCACCACCATCGTGGTGGAGACGCCGTCCGGCCGCGACTTCCAGTTCCGCAAGGGACCGCTCTTCGCGCAGATCGTGCTGGCCGACGAGATCAACCGCGCCACGCCGAAGACGCAGAGCGCGATGCTGGAAGCGATGCAGGAGCGCAGCGTCACCGTGGGCGGCACCTCGCACCAGCTCGAGAAGCCGTTCTTCGTGATGGCCACGCAGAACCCCATCGAGCAGGAGGGCACGTACCCGCTCCCAGAGGCGCAGCTCGACCGCTTCTTCTTCAAGCTCGAGGTGGGCTACTCCACCCGCGCCGACCTGCGCGAGATCCTCGCTCGCACCACCGCCGGTGCCATGGAGGAGCCGCAGAAGGTGATCGACGCCGACACCATCCTCCGCCACCAGAAGCTGGTGCGCGCGGTGCGGATCTCCGACGCCGTGCAGGACTACGCCGTCCGCCTGGTGCTGGCCACGCACCCGCGCGGGCAATTCGCCACGCCGCTCGTCAACCAGTTCCTGCGCTTCGGCGCGAGCCCGCGTGCCGCGCAGACGCTGGTGCTCGGCGCCAAGGTGAAGGCGCTCCTTGCGAGCCGTGCAAGCGTGGCGGTCGAGGACATCAAGGCCGTGGCGCTCCCCGCGCTGCGCCACCGCGTCCTCCTCAACTTCGAGGCCGAGGCCGAGGGACGCGGCGCCGACGAGATCATCACCAACATCCTGGAGACGGTGCCGACCGCGGCCGCCGACTTCGCGGGATCGCGCTGACGGTTTCGGTCGTTCGATCAGGGAACCGGCGGATCCCACTTCGTGCTCGGCGCGCTGCTCGGCATCGGCCCGCGCGTGCGCTCCGCGTCCGGATCGCCCTGGTCCGCCGGGAACTCTGCGGTCATCACCGTTCCGTGCGGCGATGCGTCGCGGTGACCGAGCGTTCCGCCGTGGCGTTCCACCAACGCGCGGGCAACGGCGAGCCCGAGTCCTGTGCCGCGCTGGCCCTTGGTGCTGGCAAACGCCTCGAAGAGTCGCGCGCGATGCGCGGCCGGCACGCCGGGGCCGTTGTCCGACACTTCGACGCGGAAGACATTCTTTGCGGCTTCAAACGCACACTGCACGGTCACACGCCCGCCGCGGTCCGGCGCCGCCTCCACCGCGTTGGCGAGCAGGTTGAGGAGCACTTGGTGCACGGCGTTCGCATCGATCGGCGCGGGCGGCATGTCCGCCGCCACCTGCGCATCGAGCGTCACGCGGCGGCGTTCCGCGGTGGAGCGCATCAATTCGCACGCCTCGCGCACCACCGCGCCGAGGTCCGTCTCCTCGATCTCGAGCGGGCGGTCCTTGGAGTAGGCCAGCATGTTCATCACGAGCCACGAGACGCGGTCGAGGTTCCGCGCCACGATCGGCCAGCCGTCGCGCGCCATCTCCAGGTCGCCGCGCCGGATCGCGAGTTCCACCGCGTCCGCGCCGCTGCGCAGTCCCTGCAGGATGTTCTTCACGCTGTGGCTGATGGTGGCCACCGTCTCGCCGATGGCCTGCAGGCGTTCGGGGTCCGCGTCCGCGGCCGGGGCAGGGGGCGTGGAATCCACCGCCTGCACGTGGAACTCGGTGGCGCCGCAGCGGATGACGTCGCCCGCGCGCAGCTCCGCGCGTGCCTCGATGCGCTGCCCGTTGAGCCACGTGCCGTGCGTGCTGTGCAGGTCGCGCAGGTGCCAGCGGCCGCCGGACGGCGTGAGCTCGGCATGGCGCCGGCTCACCGACGGATCGGTGGAGCCGAGCGCCTCCGTGCTGCGCCCGATCAGCTGCGGTTCGGTGTCCGGCAGCAGGAACCGCTTGCCTGCGTCCGGACCTGCTGCCACATGGAGTGCCAGCACGGGTTACTCCTTGGAGATCAGCTTGCGCAGCTCTGCGGCGCGCGCCTGGTCGATGAGCGTGAGCTGGTATTCCTGCTCTCCCGCGGTCTTGCGGTCTCCCAGCGCGAACGCCGAGAGCCCCAGCACGTAGCGGCCCTGCGCGTTCTTCGGATCCGCGGCAACCACGCCTTCGGCGAGCTTGCGCGCGTCCGCCCAGCGCTTCTCCTTGTAGGCGGCCACGGCCAGCTTGAGCTGCGCCGCGATCACCGGCTGCGAGCCGCCGCCCTTCGCGGCCGTTTCATATGCGGTTCGGGCCTTCTCGACCTCGCCCACCGCCTCGAGCGCGGCACCGCGGTAGGCGTGCGTGTCGTGCTTCGTCGGCGCAACCGCGATGGCACGGTCGAACTCCGCCACGGCCTCCTGGTGTCGCCCGAGCTTGTCGAGCGCATAGCCGAGCGCTGCATGCACGCTGGCATCGTCGGGACGTGCGCGCGCGGCCTCGTCGAGCTGCTGCGCGGCGTCGCCCCAGTGCTTCTGCGACAGGTGGCACCAGCCGAGGATGATCTTGGCATCGATGGCGCCGCGGTCGCAGCGCATGGCATCGAGCGCGGCTGCCTGTGCCTTGGCCACGTCACCGGACTTCCACCAGTGGAGGGCGATGGCGGTCTCGACGGCCACGCTGCGGGCCTCGGCCTCGTGCGCCACCATGAGTGCGGCAAGCGCCTTCTCCGGCTTGTCCTCGCTGTTCCAGATGGCAGCGAGCGCAAGCGCCGCGGATGCCTGCTGGGCATCGGCGCGCATGGCTTCCTCGAATGCCGCCACGGCGTCGTCTCGCGCGCCGCCCTTGCTGGCGATGTGGCCCACCGCGTACAGCGCGTGCGCGCGGCGCTTGCCGTCCTTCATCGACGGGAGCGTGATGGCCTTCCGTGCGGCCTCGAGCGCTTCGGCATTGCTGCCGGCCGCGTCGAGCGCCAGCGCCAGGTTCGTCCACGCGCCCGCCATGCCGGCATCGATGGCGAGCGCCTCGCGGTACGCCGTCACCGCGGCCGCGTTGTCGCCGGACTTCTTCGCGGCATTGCCGCGCGCAAAGGCATCGAGCGAACGCTGACGCAGTTCCTCCAGCCGGCGCGCCTCTGCCTCTGCCGCAGCCTTCTCGGCGTCGGCCACACGCTTCGCTTCCTCGGCGATGCGTCGTGCCTCGGCCTCAGCCTTGGCCTGCGCCTCCGCCTTCTCTGCATCGGCCCGGCGCTGCGCCTCTTCCTCGATGCGCCGCGCCTCTTCCTTGCGGGCGCGCGCCTCGTCCTCCGCCTTCTTCGCTTCCACGGCGCGCGCTTCCGCCTCGCGGGCTGCCTGCGCCTCGCGCGCGGCCTGCTTGGCTCGCTGCACGTACAGCGCGAGCGGCCAGAGAACGGCCACCAGGACCGCCAGCGCCACGATTCCTGCGATGATCGGCTTCTTGCGCATGGGCGCAGCGTACTTGCCCGGAATCAGCGCTGGAACTCGTACACGCTGCCGATGCCGAGGATCCGCGTCAGTTCATCGAGCGCGGCACGGGATTCCCGCAGGAGGAGCGGATCACCGAGGTCCTCGGGGGCAAGTTCCTCGCGGTAGTGGCGGCGCACCCATGATTCGAGTTCCGCGTGCCGTTCGGGAGACCAGAGACAGCCGGGCGCCACTGCGGCGAGTTCGGCGTCGGTGAGCGGCACGCGCAGCCGCAGGCACGCCGGGCCGCCACCGTTGCGCATGCTCTCGCGCACGTCGAGGAAGAGCGCGCCGTTCACCGGGCATGCGGGATCGGAGACCAGTCGCTCGATCAGGCGACGGATGCCGGCGTGGCTCTCGCTCTCCTTCGGCAGGATGAGCTGCATGTCGCCGCCGGGCCGGGTGACCAGCTGCGAATTGAAGAGGTAGGTGCGCACCGCGTCGGCCACGCTGACCTCGGACTCCGGCACGATCTCCGCGTGGAAGCCGGGGCCTACCGCGGCCGCCAGGTCGTCGAGCGTTCGCTGCTGGTCGAGGAGCGCAAGTTCGTGCACCAGGTAGAAGCGGCCGTTGCCCACCGAGATCACGTCGTTGTGGAAGACGCCGTGGTCGATCACCGCGGGATGCTGCTGCGCATGGATGCAGCGCGCATGCGGGATTCCGTGGCGTTCCGCGATGGCGCGGCTCGCCTCGAGCGTCTGCCGTGCCGGGAATCGCGACGGGCGCCGGCCCGCGCCGCTCGCCTGCGCGCCGAAGACGAAGAGGTGCACGCCCGGGAGCTCGCCGCCCGCGGCATCGGAGGCAGTGAAGCGCGTGTGGTTCGCCGCACCCTCGTCGCCGTACGGCGTGGGCGCGCCCGATGCGTCGGTGCCCGGGAGCGCATCGTGCACCGCGAAGCGGGACTCATCACGGAAGATGGCGCGCAGCGTGCGCGCGGTCTGCGGCGCCTCGATGGCGCGGTGCGGCATGGTGCGCAGGTTGGCCACCGTCATGTGCACGCGGCCGTCGCCCGAATCCGCGGAGGGTGTGACGGTGGCGGCGTTGGCGGCCCACATCGCGCTCGCGCTCGACGCGCGTGCGAGGAGATGCGGCGCCTCAGCCGCGGCCTTCGCGACGGCCACCTCGTCGGTGCCGGCGAAGCCCATTGCGTGCAGCGTGGGGACATGCGGCCGTTCCTGCGGCGGGATCCATCCCTGCGGGATTCCGAGGCGCGCAAGCGCGGCGGCCTTGGCGAGGCCCTGCAGTGCGGCATCGCGTGGCCGGGACTTCAGCCCGCGGTTCGAAGTGCTGGCGACGTTCCCGGGCGACAGCCCGGCGTAGTTGTGCGTGGGTCCAACGATTCCGTCGAAGTTCGCCTCTGGCACGGCGCGGAGCCTACCCGCGCGCCACCTACAATCCCGGTCCCGATGGCACGTGCATCCGCAGCTTCCGGCCAGAAGACGGCCCGCACCGCGCCCGACGCGTCGATGCGGATCGTGGTGCTCACGGGCAAGGACTCGTTCATGCGCGTGGAGCGGTCGCGGCAGCTGCAGGCCGCGCTGGAGGAGAAGCACGGCACGGTCGACCGCTTCGAGCTCGACGGCGCCTCCGCGTCGCTGGCTGCGGTGATGGACGAGCTGCGTTCCTACGGCCTGCTCTCGCAGCACAAGCTGATCGTGGTGGACAACGCCGAGATGTTCATGGGCGCCGAGGACCGACGCCGCGCCATGGAGCGCTACGCCGAGAACCCGCAGCAGGAGAGCACGCTCCTCTTCCGCGCCGGCGCGCGCTGGAACCCGGGCAAGTTCGACAAGCTGGTCGAGGCCTGCGGCGGCGCCGTCATCAAGTGCGATGCACCGTCCGACCGCGAGGCCGTGGCGTGGTGCGGCGTGCGCGCGGAGAAGCGCCACGGAACCACCCTTGCGCCGGGCGCCGCCGACCTGCTGGTGGAGAAGATCGGCCCGGACCTGGCGCGGCTTGATTCGGAGATCGCCAAGCTTGCAGCCGCCGCGGGCGAGGGCAAGCCCATCTCGCGGACGCTGGTCGGCGAGTTCGTCGGCCTCTCGCGCGAGGAGGCGGCGTGGGAAATCCAGTCCGTCATCCTGCGGCAGGGCACGCGCGCGGCGCTCGTCAAGCTGAACGAGCTGCTCCGCGTGTCCGGTGCGCCCGAGACGCTGGTTGGCTGGTCGATCTCGGAGATCCTGCGCAAGGTGCACGAGGCGGCGCGCCTCATGGCCAATGGCGAGAACGAGTTCGCCGTCGCCAAGCAGCTGCGCCTGTGGGGCGAATCGCAGTCGCTGGTCTGCGGCACCGCGCGCACGCTCGGCCCGCGCGCCGCCGCCGCGCTCCTTGCGGAAAGCGTGCGCACCGACGCGCGCACCAAGTCCGGGCTCAGTTCAGACGGCGCACGTACGTTCGAGTCGCTGGTGGTCACGATCGGAGATCGCATTCGATGAAGCACGACGCACGCACGGCGAGTATCGCCACCATCTCGCTCCTTCCGCTGGCGGTCGTCACGCTGCTGTCCGGTTGCTCCTCCACGCCGCCTGTCGCGCCGCCGCCGGTGACGCCGGTGCGGCCCACGGTGGCCGCGCGTGGCACGGTCGATCCGCTTCCGCGTGACGAGGCGCGCCAGCGCTTCGACGACATGCCGGCCGCGCGCGGTTCCGTTCGCCCGGTGGCCGCCAGCACGCGCCCGTCCGCGCTGCCGATGTTCGACATGACGCTGGCGCCGGAATCTCCGAAGGAAGTGGCGTCGCTGCCGGTGGCGCAGTCGGAGCAGCTGCCGCCCGCGGTCGATGTGCAGCCCGCGCCCGCACCTGCACCGGCGCCCGCACAACCCGTGCCGGTGGTTGCCGCCGTGGCCGAGCCTTCGGATTCGGAGGGTCGGGTGACGGCTGCAGAGCCGTCGGTCATGGCCGAACTTGCACCGGAAGGCACGAAGCCGGAGCGCATCGCGCTGATGCCGGCGCCGGTGATGGCACCGGAGGTGCTTGGTGGCGGCGCCGCAAATGCCGCCGCAGCTGCGGATCGACCGGTTGCGCAGGGGCAGCCGGCACCGACGCCGACGCCGGGAGCGGAGCCCGCGCCTGTACCCGAACCTGCACCTGCACCGCAACCTGAACCCGAACCTGCACCTGCACCGCAACCTGAACCTGAACCGGCTCCCGCGCCGACGCCGGAACCTGTGCCGTCACCCACGCCGACTCCGGACCCGACGCCCGCACCGGAACCCACGCCCGCACCAGAACCGACGCCCGCACCTGAACCGACGCCCGCGCCGGACCCGGCGCCCGCGCCGGACCCGGCGCCCGCGCCAGCTCAGGAACCTGCACCCGCACCGGCGCCCACGCCGGAACCCACGCCGGAACCCACGCCCGCTCCGCAGCCTCCTGCGCCCGTCGAACCGATCACGCCACCGCCCGCGGAGCCGCCCGTTCCCGCAGCGGCCGAGCCTGCGGCAGCCCCCACGCCTGCGCCCGCGCCCGCCGTGGTGCCGGCACCGGTCGTGGTGCCTCCCGCTCCGCCCGCACCGGAGCCGCCGGCCAAGCAGCCCGCGATCGGCACGCTCTCGATGGCATCCAAGGTCCGCGGCTTCGGCGACATCGAACCGATCGACGCGGGCTCGCTTCGCGCCGGCGACCGCTTCCTGGCGTACGTCGAGCTGATGCACTGGCCGTTCGTCGCCGGCATCGGTGACCGCATGACCGCGCACGCGCGCTACATGCTCCGCATCGAGGACGCGAAGGGCACCGTGATCTGGAAGGAAGGCCCGTTCGACGCCATCCATTCCTCGCCCGTGCCGACCGACGAGCTCTTCATCACGCGCATGGTGAAGTTGCCGCGGACGATCCCCGCCGGCAGCTACAGCCTGGTGGTTGCCGCCACCGACATGGCCACCGGCGCCGAGACCGACGTTCGGCTGCCGTTTGCGGTGAAACCCCCGGCCAAGCGCTGATGCCGTGATTTACAGGCCTGTTGGCCCTGCTTCCTGCCAAGTACGATGGTGCGTTCGCCTCCCGCCGGGAGGCACCTCACGTGCCAGACGACGCCCCCAACGCAAGCGCAGGATCCCACGCTCCGCCGGCACCCTTGGTGCCGACCGGGGCCGTGCCCGGCAGTTCCCCGGCGGACCAGGCGTGGGCCGTTCCTGCACCGGACCACGACGGACCCGGCCATGGTCACGGCGGCATGGCCGCCTTGGCGATCGGTGCGGTCGGCGTGGTGTTCGGCGATATCGGCACCAGCCCGCTTTACGCCCTCCAGGAGACGGTCATCAAGCACGGGGGTGCCGAGCGAGAGTTCGTCATGGGCGTCCTGAGCATGGTCTTCTGGGCGCTCTTCCTGGTGGTGGTGGCCAAGTACCAGCTCCTCATCATGCGAGCCACCAACCGCGGCGAGGGAGGCCTGTTCTCGCTCCTCTCGCTCCTGCCGCGCGGGCTGCAGCGGCGCGCCGACTACCGCCTGGCGTTCTTCGGCGCCATCGCCATCATCGGCAGCGCGCTCCTCTTCGGTGACGGCGTGATCACGCCGTCCATCTCGGTGCTCTCCGCGATGGAAGGCCTGACGGTGTTCGACGAGAGCCTGCAGGGCTGGATCGCGCCGCTCACCACCGTGGTGCTGGTCTTCCTCTTCTCGGTGCAGCGCTTCGGCACCGGCCACATCGGGAAAATCTTCGGCCCGGTGATGATCGTGTGGTTCGGCGTGCTCGGGTTCCTGGGGCTTCGCGCCATCCTGGATGACCCGTCGGTGCTGGCGGCGGTGAATCCCGCCTACGCGTTCTCGCTGGTGGCGTCGAACCCGATGGGCACGTTCCTCCTGCTCGGCTCGATCGTGCTCGTGGTCACGGGCGCGGAGGCGCTCTACGCGGACATCGGTCACTTCGGCCTCGGGCCGATCCGCCTCGGCTGGTTCACGCTGGTGTGGCCGTGCCTCCTCCTCAACTACTTCGGGCAGGGCGCGTGGATCATCTCGCACCCGCCGACGAGCGACATCGAGCACTACAAGCCCTTCTACGGACTGGTGCCCGAGGGATGGGTGATCCCGATGGTGGTGCTTGCCACCTTCGCCACCATCATCGCGAGCCAGGCGATGATCTCCGGCGTCTTCTCGATGGCGCGCCAGGCGATCCGCCTGAACTACCTGCCGCGACTGCAGGTGGTGCACACCTCGAGCTTCACCGAGGGGCAGATCTACATCCCGTTCCTCAACTGGAGCATGATGGTCGGCTGCCTGGCCACCGTCTTCCTGTTCCGCTCCTCCACGTCGCTCGCGGAGGCGTACGGCATCGCGGTGGTGGCGGTCATGGTCATCACCTCGATGCTCTTCGCGGAGGTCGCGCTCAAGTCCTGGAAGTGGAATCCGTTCCTCGTCTGGGGCCTGATGGGCATCTTCCTCGCCATCGACCTGGCGTTCCTGGCATCGAACCTCCTCAAGGTCTTCCACGGTGGCTGGTACGCGCTGGCGATCGCCGCCGCCGGCTCGCTGGTGATGCTCACCTGGAACCAGGGCACGCTCGCCATCGGCCGCCGCATCGCGGAGCAGGGCGAGACCATCCACGACTTCCTGGCGCGCCTGTGGTCGGACGTGGTGCCGCGCGTGCCGGGAACGGCCGTCTTCCTCACGCCCTCCACGCAGGCGCCCTTCGCGCTCGTGAACTTCGTGAAGCACGCGCACGTGCTGCACGAGCAGGTGATCCTCCTCTCCATCATGCCGGTGGACGAGCCGTACGTGGCCGACCGCGACCGTGTGTCGGTGCGCTGGATGCCGGACGGATTCTGGAGCGTCTCCGCGCAGGTGGGCTTCATGGAGCAGCCGGACGCGGTGCGCATCCTGGTGCTCGCGCGCGAGCGCGGCCTGCCGTTCAACGAGCAGGACACCACGTACTTCGCCCGCAAGATGCAGGTGCTGGCCACCGGTCCGGCCCGCATGGCGCGCTGGCGCAAGGGGCTCTTCGTCTTCCTGCATTCCAACGCCGCCGACGTGAGCAGCGCGTTCAACCTTCCCTCGAGCCAGACCGTCGAGTTCGGCTTCCAGATGGAGCTCTGACGAACACCGATGCGCGGCATAGCCATCAAGATGCTCTTCGGCGACACCGCCAAGTTCTACGGCATCCTGCTGGGGCTTTCCTTCGCCACGCTCCTGATCGCGCAGCAGGCGAGCATCTTCGTGGGACTGATGAGCCGCACCTACGCGCTCATCGAGGAGACGCCGCAGGCGGACCTGTGGGTCACCGATCCCACGCTCCAGTTCGTGGACGACACCAAGCCCATGCAGGTGACCGCGCTGCAGCGCGTCCGCAGCGTGGACGGCGTGGAGTGGGCCGTGCCGCTCTTCAAGGGCCTGCTGGTGGCGAAGCTCCCCACCGGCGCGCGGCAGATCTGCGACGTGATCGGCGTGGACGATGCCAGCCTGATCGGCGTGCCCGCACGCATGGTGAAGGGCGATGTCAGCGTGCTGCGCAAGCCGGACACCATCATCATCGAGACCCGCGGGGCGCGCTCGCGCCTGGCGCAGCCGGTCAGCCTCGCGAACCCGGACGGCCCGAAGCGCCCCATCGACATCGGCGAGGAGCTCGAGCTCAACGAGCGGCGCGCGGTGATCGGCGGCATCGCCGAGACCAAGCCCACGTTCCAGAACGTGCCGACGATCTACACCACCTACTCGCGCGCCATCGGCTTCGCGCCGGCGAACCGCCGCACGCTGAGCATGATCCTGGTGAAGGTCAGCCCCGGGCAATCCGTGACCGAGGTGCGCGACCGGATCATGCGCGAGACCGAGCTGGCCGTGTACACGCCGAAGGACTTCGCGTGGACCACCATCGAGTACTGGATGAAGCAGACCGGCATCCCGATCAACTTCGGCATCGCCATCGTGCTTGGCTTCCTGGTGGGCGTGGCCATCGCCGGGCAGATGTTCTACAACTTCACGCTCGACAACCTGAAGTACTTCGGTGCCATGAAGGCCATGGGAGCCACCACGCCGCGGCTCCTGGGGCTGGTGGCGCTGCAGGGCGCGGTGGCCGGCGTGCTGGGGCTGGGGCTCGGGCTCGGCGTGACCGCCGTGGTGGGCCTCTCCATTCCCGGTGACAAGCTTGCCTTCAAGATGACGTGGCAGATCCCGGTGATCTCGGCCGGCGCCGTGGTCTTCATCGTGGTGGCCTCGAGCCTCCTGAGCATGCGTCGCGTGGTCAAGCTCGACCCGTCGGAGGTGTTCCAGGGATGAGTGCGGTGGCCAACAGCATCGTCTGCAGGCAGGTGTTCAAGACCTTCGGCACGGGAGATTCCATGGTGCGCGCGCTGCGCGGCGTGGACCTTGAGGTGCGCTTCGGCGAGATGATGGCGCTCGTGGGCCCGTCCGGCTGCGGCAAGACGACGCTCATCTCCATCCTGGCTGGCCTCCTCACGCGCGACGAGGGCGACCTCGCCGTGCTCGGCACCGATCCCTCGGCCCTCAGCAACCACGAGCGCACCGTCTGGCGCGGCCAGAACGTGGGCTTCATCTTCCAGCAGTTCAACCTGATCCCTCAGGTTTCCATCCTGGAGAACGTGGCGGTGCCGCTCCTCCTTCGCCACCATCCCAAGAAGGACGCGCTGGCGCGTGCCGCAAAGCTCCTGGAGGAAGTGGGCCTGAAGGGCCGCGAGGGCACCCGCCCCACCAAGCTCTCGGGCGGCCAGCAGCAGCGCGTGGCCATTGCCCGCGCGCTGGTCACCGGACCGCGGCTCCTGGTGTGCGACGAGCCCACCAGCGCGCTGGACGGCGCCACCGGGCAGAAGGTCATGGGACTCATCCGCGAACTCACCACCGCGAAGGAGCACGTGGTGATCGTGGTGACCCACGACGAGCGCATCTACCACTTCGCGGACCGCATTGCCCACCTCGACGACGGGCAGGTCATCCACATCAGCACCCCCGCCGAGGCGCTTGCCGAGAGCGCCCAGCGCGCGGGCGACGCCGCGCGGCGTCATTGAACTAGGCTTCAGCGACCAGGATCTCCTCGACCGAGGTTTCTTCGACCGAGGCGTCCACGCGGCTCCGCCGCGCGGACGCGCAACCCCAGAGCAGGCACAGACCATGAATTGGAAGTTCATCGCACTCCCGATCCTCGCCGTCCTCGGCATCGTCGCCGCGGCCTACACGGTCTCCAAGCAGAACGCGGCCATCCCCGCGCCGCCGCCGATGATTCCGCCGGTGGCTTCGCCCTACGGCGACCGTGTCAGCGGCTCGGGGCTGGTGGAGCCATCCTCCGAGCTCATCGAGCTCGGTGCGCCGATCAGCGGGCTGGTGGAGGAGGTGCTGGTGAAGGAAGGCGACCGCGTGAAGAAGGGCCAGCCGCTCTTCATCATCGACCGTCGCGCGCTCAGCGCGCAGTTCGACGGCGCGCAGGCGCGTGAGCTGACCGCCGAGGCCCGCCTGGAGCAGGCGCGGAGCATGCCGAAGCCCGAAGCGCTTGCGCAGGCGCAGGCCCGCGCCGACCAGGCGCGTGCCGTGCTGATGGATGCGCAGGGACGCCTCGATCGCCTGCGCGCCATCGGCGAGGCCGGCGCGATGAGCCGCAACGAGCTGCCGACCCGCGAATTCGACGTGGCCAACGCCAAGGCGAAGCTTGCCGAGGCGGAGTCGAACCTGGAATTCGTGCGCAAGGGCACGTACCCCGAGGACCTGCGCGTCTTCGAGGCGGACGTCGCCTCGGCGAAGGCCGAGATGGCCATGATCCGCACCGAGCTCGACCGCTGCATCGCGCGTGCACCGATCGACGCGAACGTGCTGCGCATCGATGCGCGCCCCGGCCAGTACGCGGCGGCGGGGCCCGGCGCGAAGACGCAGATGACGCTCGGCGACCTGGATCCGCTCTACATCCGCGTGGACATCGACGAACTGGACGCGTGGCGCTTCAGCGACCAGGGCAAGGCCGTGGCCTCGCTGCGCGGCGGCCGGCAGGCGAGCTTCCCGCTCCACTTCGTGCGCCGCGTGCCGCTGGTGCTTCCCAAGAAGACGCTCTCCGGCGAGAACGCCGAGCGCATCGACACCCGCGTTCTGCAGGCGATCTACGCCTTCGATGATCCGAAGGTGCCGGTGGCTCCCGGCCAGCTGCTTGACGTGTTCATCGAGGCCGCCGGCGATGCCGGTGCGCCGGATCCGGTGAAGCCGGCATCGACGACCGATGCTGCGGCTCCCGCCGCGGCCCCCGACGCCGCCAAGCCCTGAGCGGCAGCACCATGGACGCCTCCCCCGCCAAGACCGCCCGTACGCGCGAACAACGCGCCGTGGGTGCGGCGGTGGTGCTGGGCGTGGTGCTCACCATCGTCAAGTTCATCGCGTGGCGGCTGACCGGTTCCTCCGCGGTCTACAGCGATGCGGTGGAGTCGATCGTCAACATCGCGGCCAGCGTGTTCGCGCTGTGGGCGCTTCGCCAGGCGCACCGGCCCGCGGACCGCACGCACCCGTACGGCCACGGCCGCTTCGAGTTCCTGAGCGCATCCGCGGAGGGCGCGCTCATTGCCGCCGCCGCGGTGAGCATCGTCTGGGAGTCCGTGCACCGGATGGTGGCGGGCGACACCGGCGTGGAGCGGATCGGCCTCGGCGTCGCGCTTGTGGGTGCCACGGTGCTTGCCAACGGCGCCATGGGCTGGTGGCTGGTGATGCTGGGGCGGCGGACCAAGTCGGTGACGCTCGAAAGCGACGGCAAGCACCTGCTGACCGACGCCATCACGGGGATCGGTGCGATTGCGGCCCTCCTCCTGGTGCACTTCACCGGCAACGCGTGGATCGACCCGATCATGGCGCTCCTGATGGCGGTGGTGATCCTCGTGGTGGGGTACCGCATCGTGCGCGCCGCGCTGGGCGAGCTGGTGGACGAGCAGGACGCGAAGGACTACGAGACCGTGCGCGCCATCCTGGATGCGCACGTGGCCGCGCCTGGGCGCACTCCGAAGGAACCGGCCATCAGCGGCTGGCACAAGCTCCGCACGCGCCACGTGGGGCGCCATCACTGGGTGGATTTCCACGTGCAGGTGCCCGGCGACATGGACGTGCGCCGGTCGCACGAACTGGCCACGGCCATCGAGCTCGAGATCGAGGCGGCGCTGAGCCCGGGCGAGGACGGCGGCAACGCCACCGCGCACGTGGAGCCGGCGGACTGAGCGTTGCCGGCCCCGCACGGCCGGCCGCGCGCCTAACCTCACGCCATGCGCTCCTCGCTCCTTGCCGCGCCGCTCGGCCTCGTCACGCTCCGCAGCCTGTGGAAGCCTCGCCGGGACTCGTACGCCAACGCACGGCTCTACGAGGACAACCGCATCCGCATCCATCGCGCGTTCACGTGGCTCGAGCGCGCTGAGTCCTGCCGCGAGGCGGAGCTCGACGACCGGCTCCTGGCGCAGTGGTCGGGCATCTCCGCGCTCTTTGCGCGCTGGGATGCGGGCCGCGGCCAGCCGGTGCCGGAGCGCACGGCGCTGGCGGCGTTCGTGAAGCAGCTGATGGCCACCGACCACGACGGCATCGTGGTGGCGACGCTCGAGCGCGAGCGCACGCTGGTGACGAGCATGTTCGGCGACCGGTACCTGGCGCGGCACTTCGACGAGGTGGACGTGCGCGAACTGTTGGCGCGCGGCCGATGGGAGCGCGTGCTGGCACTGCTCCTGGAGCGCTGTGCGCTGGTGCATGCGCAGCTGGCGCAGGGCGGCGCCACGTACGGCAGCCGCGAGAACCGCACGGTGCTGAAGCGGACCTCCATGACGCTCGACGCCGTGGCGGTGGCCGCCATCCAGGTGGTGATCAACCACGGGTATTCCGAGGACTGGGGCGCGCTGTGCTGGCCACCGGCAAGGAAGTGAGCGCGCTGCGCTACGCTGCGTGCCCCAATGGAAGCCGCCTACGAATTTGACCTGGTCGTGATCGGGAGCGGGCCTGCCGGCCAGTCGGCCGCGATCCAGGCCGCGAAGCTCGGCAAGCGCGTGGCGCTCATCGAGCGCAAGCGCGGCGTGGGCGGCGTCACGGTGCACCTGGGGACGCTCCCGTCCAAGACCTTCCGCGAGGCGGTGATCAGCCTGAAGCGCGGCACCGTGCAGCGGTCGCTGGAGGCGGCGGGCATCGACCACGTCAACCTCACGATGGAGATGCTGCTGGCGCGCGTCTCGTCGGTGATCCACGACGAGCAGCAGCTGATCCGGTCCACGCTGCTGCGCAACGGCATCAAGATCTTCTGGGGCTTCGCATCGTTCGTCGACGAGCACACCATCTCGATCGACAGCGCCGACGGCGACCGCACCCTCACCACGGCGTTCACGCTGCTGGCGTGCGGCACGCGGCCGGTGCTTCCGCCCGGCTGCCCGGACCAGGCGGCGGACGAGTCGCCGATCGTCCTGACGAGCGACACCGTTGGGCGGCTGAAGGAGATCCCCCACAGCCTGGTGGTGGTGGGCGGCGGCGTGATCGGCGTGGAATACGCGTCGTTCTTCGCGGTGCTCGGCACCAAGGTCACGCTGGTGGAGCGCGCGGCGCGGCCGATCTCGTTCATGGACCACGAGACGGTGGACGAGATGATCCACGACCTGCGCACCCATGACATGGTGCTGCGCTGCAACGAGAACGTGACGTCCATCGCCGTCACGCCTGAGCCGAACCGCCGCGTGCAGGTGGAGCTCGAGAGCGGCAAGCGGATCACGGCGGACGCGGCGATCGTCTCCGGTGGCCGGCAGGGCTGCGTCGAGGGCCTGCATCTCGAGGCCATCGGCCTGGCGGCGGATGCGCGCGGCCGCATCGGGGTGGACGGCTTCTACCGCACGTCGTTGGCTTCGGTCTTCGCGGCCGGCGACATCATCGGCTTCCCCGCGCTCTCGGCCACCAGCGCCGCGCAGGGGCGCATTGCGGCGCTCGCCATGTTCGGCGCACCCGTGCAGCCCATGGGCGAGGACTACCCGTTCGGCATCTATGCGATTCCCGAACTGAGCAGTGCCGGCGCCACCGAGCAGAAGCTGAGCGCCGACAAGGTGCCCTACGAGATCGGCATCGCGCGCTACAACGAGATCGCGCGCGGGAAGATCGACCAGTCCTCGGACGGGTTCCTGAAGCTGATCTTCCACCGCGAGACGAAGGAACTGCTCGGCGTGCACATCCTGGGCGCGAATGCCACGGAACTGGTGCACATCGGGCAGGCGGTGATGCGCCTGAAGGGTGGCCTGGACTTCTTCCTGTCAAACGTCTTCAACTACCCGACCTACGCCGAGTGCTACCGGGTGGCCGCGCTCAACGCGTACAACAACATGCGCGCCGAAGCCGGGGCGTGACGGCGGGGCCCGGTGGGCGCGGAGCGCGCCTACTGCCCCGCACGCCCGCGGCCGACGATGCCCTTGCCGAACTTGCGCTCGATGGCGTCCGCCACGCGGTCGATGGTGCGATGGCGCTCGTCCTGCACGTCGGCGAAGAGCGAGGCCGGCGCCTCCTCGCCGGCCTCGGTGCGCTCCAGGCGCACGCCGATGAGGCGCACGGGAACGAAGTCGCGCGCAGCCCAGCGGCGGAACAGGTCCTTGGCGGCCGCGAGCACGGCGAGCGTGCTGTCGGTCTCCGCGTCCAGCGTGCAGCTGCGGGTGATGGTCTCGAAGTCGCCGAAGCGGATCTTGATGGCGATGCGTCGCGTGGTGCCGCCCGAGGCACGGAGGCGCCGGCATGCGCTCTCGGTGAGGCCGTGCAGCATGTCGATGACGGCCTCGGGATCGGCGACGTCCTCGTCGAAGGTGGTCTCGTGCCCGACGCCCTTGCGCTCGTGCTCGGTCTCCACCGGGCGATCGTCGCGGCCGAAGGCGCGTTCGCGCATGCCGAGCGCGTGATCGCCGAGCGCCGTGCGGAGCTTGCCGGGATCCATGCGCTGCAGGTCGCCGAACGTGCGGATGCCGGCGGCGTGGAAGTGCGGCAATGACTTGGGCCCCACGCCCCACATGCGCTCGATGCCGAGGGGTTGGAGCCAGGCAGGGAGGGCGTCCGGTGCATCGGGTGCCACGGTCAGGCCGTCCGGCTTGTCCATGTCGCTCGCGAGCTTCGCCACGAACTTGTTGGGGCCCACGCCCACGCTGACGGTGAGCCCCAGCTCCGCGCTGGTTGCTGCGCGGATGGCGCGCGCGATGGCGGGGCCGTCGCCGTGCAGGAGTCGGCTGCCGGTGACGTCGACGAAGGCCTCGTCGACGCTCAGTGCCTCGACCAGCGGCGAGAAGCGACCGAGGATGTCCATGAAGCGGTGGCTGAGTTCCGAGTAGCGCTCGAAGCGGGGCGGTGCCACCATGGCGTGCGGGCAGAGCGACAGCGCACGCGACATGGGCATGGCGCTGCGGCAGCCGAAGGTGCGCGCCTCGTAGCTGGCGGCCGCCACCACGCCGCGGCCCGAGCGGCCGCCGACGAGGACCGGCTGCCCGCGCAGCGCCGGGTTGTCGAGCTGCTCCACCGACGCGAAGAATGCGTCGAGGTCCGCGTGCAGGATGGTGCGCGGCACGGTCATCCTGCAACACCGTACCGCCATGGGGGTACGCTTGGGGCATGGTTTCCGCACTCTTCCTTGCCGATGCCGTCCCGCCCGCGCTCGAGTCCTTCGGTCGCATGCACCCGTTGGTGATCCACCTGCCGCTCGGGCTGGTGGTGGCGGCGTTCCTGGTGGAGGCCACGCGCGTGCTGCAGCGGCGGGCCACGGTGTCGGCATTCACGCCGACGGCGCTTGGGCTGGCGGCGCTCGGTGCGGTGGTTTCCTGCGGCACGGGCTGGGTCTTTGCGGAGAGCGAGGGCAGCGGCGGCGACCTGTTCTGGCACCGCTGGCTGGGCATCGCCACGGCGGTGGCACTGGTGGCGGTGGCGTGGATGGCGGCGCGCGCCGCGCAGCCGGACTCGGACCGCGGTGCACAGGTCACGCCCGTACTGCGCGGGAGCCTGCTGGCGGTCACCGTGCTGGTGGCGTGGGTCGGTCACCTTGGCGGCAACATGGTGTGGGGGCCGAACTACACGCTCGAGCCGCTCACGCGGTCGGCGGCGAAGGGTGATTCCGGTACCGATGCCACGGGCAAGGATGCTTCGGGGTCGAAGGCGACCGCCGCGGACAACGTGCCGCCTGGCCTTGCGAAGGCCGCTTCGGAGCCGGACGCCATGACCTTCTACACGTCCAAGGTGCTCCCGATCCTGCAGGACCGCTGCTACGAGTGCCACGGCAACGGCAAGCGCAAGGGCGGGCTCAGGCTCGACGAGCGTGCGTCGGTGGTGGACAAGAATTCGGAGGGCGTCTTCATCACCGTGCCCGGCGATCCGGCGCACAGCCTGCTCATCGAGCGCTGCCTGCTGCCTGCCGCAGATGACGAGGCCATGCCCCCGAAGGGTGATCGGCTGAAGGCATCCGAGCTCGATGCACTGCGCCGGTGGATCGAGGACGGCGTGACCATGCCGGAGACGCCGGCCGCGGCCGCTCCCGCCGGCCGCGGCGCGGAGGTCGCCGCCAAGCGTGTGGACGCGCTGCTGCCCTCCACGGCGGCGCAGGCGGCGAAGGGCCTGTCGCCCCTCTCGCAGAAGGAGATCGCCGATGGTGCGGCGCTGCGCGGTCGCGGAATCAACGCGGTGCCGGTCTCGGTGGGTGCATCCACGTTCTCGGTGAGCGTTCCCGGTGGCAAGCAGGTGGACGATGCGGACTTCAGCGCCATCTTCCCCATCGCCGGCCGGATCGAGGAGCTGTCGCTGGCGCGTTCGGCGGTGACGGATGCCGCCATGATGCAGATGCCGGCCATGCCCGTGGCGCGCTCGGTGCGGCTGGACAACACCGGGCTGACGGACATCGGGATCATCGCCGTCCTGAGCCGGACCCTCGAGGCGGAGTCGGTGAACCTGGTGAGCACCGGTGCCACGGACACCGTCTTTGCGATGCTGGCCAAGCTGCCCAACCTGAAGCGCGCCTACGTCTTCGACACCAAGGTCACCGCGCAGGGAATCGACGAGTTCCGGGCCCGGCGGCCCGGTGTGCAGATCGTGGTCGGAGAGGCCGTGCCGGGTACGTCCGGCACCGCTGGACCGCCGGTTGTCCCCTGAGCGCCGCAGCGCCATCGCACGCGTTCGGCGCCGTGGTGCCCCATTCTTGCTGGTTCGATGGTTCGCGGGCAACTTCCGCTGTCAGCAGCGGTAATTTGCGCACCATGGAACCCAATCGCCGCTCCTTCCTGTCCACCGCTGCGGGCCTCGGCGCCGCCGGATTCGCAGCATCGATCGCTGGCCGCGCCTTTGGTGCGCGCGCGCTCGATGCGCTGCAGGCGCCACCGACTGGTACGCCGGCACCCGCCGCGGCCGCGCCGAAGGCACCGATGGTGGTGGGCAGCGGTTCCACCCGCTTCGAGGTGCTGCATGACTGGCTCATGCCGCCCGCGGACGGGCTCTTCGGCGACACCCATGGCGTTGCCCAGGATGCCGCCGGGAACATCTACCTGGCGCACACGGTGCACCCCACCAGCACGCGCAAGGACGCGGTCTACGTCTATTCGTCGGATGGCAAGTTCCTCCGCAGCTGGGGCAAGGAATTCGCGGGCGGGGCGCACGGCATGGACCTGCGCCTCGAGAACGGCACCGAGTACCTCTATCACTGCGACACCGGCCGCCGCAAGGTGGTGAAGACCAAGCTCGACGGCACCGTGGTGTGGGAGGTTGGCTGCCCGATGGAGAGCGGCGTCTACACGAAGCCGGAGGAGTGGTGCCCCACGAACTCGGCCTTCGGGCCCGATGGCATCGTCTTCATCGGCGACGGCTACGGCTCGAGCTACATCCACGCGTTTTCCCCGGAAGGCAAGTGGCTTCGCATCGTGGCGCGCCCCGGGAAGGACCCGGGCCAGGTGTCGTGCCCCCACGGAATGGTCGTGGACATGCGCGGCACGGTGTTCACCAAGGAGCCCGCGCTCGCGGTGGCCGACCGCGGCAACCGCCGCATCCAGTACCTGTCGCTCGATGGCAAGCACCTCGGGTTCATCACGGAAGGCATGCGCATGCCCTGCGACATGAAGGTGCGCGGCGACCGCATGCTGGTGCCCGATCTGGAGAGCGTGGTGACCATCCTGGACGCCAAGAACGCCCCCGTGGTGCAGCTCTGCGACGGCAATCCGAGCAGCCTGCGCGGTGCACCGCGCGACCAGTTCATCCCCGGCAAGTTCGTGCACCCGCACGATGCGATCTGGCTCGCCAACGGCGATGTCCTGGTGGCCGAATGGGTGCCGATCGGCCGCGTGACGCTGCTGCGCGCAGTGGGTTCGTAAGCCTGACCTGCTGGATCCCCATGCACACCGTGCTTCGGCGCGGCCGCGCTGCCATGGGTTCCGGCCGTGAGCATCCGGAACAGCCGGAACAGTCGGACCGGACGGGGGCATTCTCGGTCCTTCCGGTCAGCAATTCACCGTGGATTGATTGCCTGCCGGGGAGGCAGAATCCATCTTCCCGGTGTGAGTTCCGCGGCCTTCGGGTCGGAACTGGAGAACTCCGCTCTTTGCGGAGAGTGCGTGGGACCCGCTGCTTTGGGAAGGGTTGCGGGTAAGCATCACGGCCGGACGGCGGGCGTTTCACGCGAGCCGTCCGGCCATGCTTTTTGGAGGTACGTGACGGGGGCCTTCAGCGGCGTGCTGGCCCCTCTGCTGCCCAGCGCATGTAGGCGCCGGCGGCCGCAGCGATGGCAGCCTCGGCCATGCGACGTTCGCCGGCATCGGCGCGCGCGGCGGCGAGCCGTCCGCCAAGCACCGTCGCCGTCACCTCGGCCCTCCGCAGCTCCCGGCGTACGGCAGCCGCCACTGCGGGGTGGATCCGTTCGCGGAGGGACACGGGGTCCACCGGCATCTCCGAGTGCAAGGCGTCCAGCGACGGCATGAATGCGTTGCCGACCAATGCGCGCCTGGCACGCAGCGCGCGCCGTGCATGCGTGATGGTGGCGGTGTCATCCGCAGCGGTGCCGGCCTCGCGCAACGCCTCGCGCAGTGCATCCACCGCGATGTCGGCGCATCGGTCCCATGCAGATCGCATGGACGCCGTGCGTTCGGGATCCGCCGCAGGCTGCTGCGCGGCGCGGACGACGTCCGAGCCGAAGCGGACGTCATCGCCGCTGGTCTCGTCCGCTGACGCGCCGTGCAGCTGCCCGCATTCGAGCGCGGCGCGTACGTCGGCACCGAGGGCCGCGGCGCGTACGGGGTCCACGGCATCCAGGGTGGAAGACGCTGCGGCGCACGCTGCGCACAGGGACGAAAGCAGCGGCGTGCGTTCCGCGGCATCGTGGACGACGGCCATGACCGCGGCGCGCACCGCATCGTGCACGCGGCGTGCCCCGTCGGGCAGGACGCTTGGATCGCAGGCTGGATGACTGGGCGACGCAAGGGTGTCTGCCGAAGGAGCGGCAATCTGCGCCGCGGCGGATTCGGCGGATGCTGCGCCACCGGCCGGGATCGAGACCCCCGCGATCCGCGCCATGCGGTCGGCGAGCGCGGCGCCCCCCACGCGTGCGCGGCGCTCGACGGCGGTGGCCGCCCCCTCAGTTCCCGCGGCCGCCAGCCACCGCGCGGCGAGGAGTGCGTCGCACTCGGCGTCCATGCCGGCGTCGAGCAGGCGGGCCGCAAGCAGCTCCCACTCGCTGGCGGCGCATGTCGGCCCGGCGTCCGCGGCCGCGAGCGCCGCTGCGATGCCACCCTGCGCCGCGTGCAGTTCCGTCGGCGATCGCAGCTCGATCGCCCGTGCGATGCGATCGGCCACCGCGCGGTGAAGCGTCCCCTGCGCAGCAAGCACGGTCGCGCGTTCCGCAGTCCACGTTTCCGGTAGCTCCGCGCTTCCCACGCGAACCGAGCTGAAATCGGACCACGCACGCATCGATCCGTCGACGGAAAGCACCCATCGGTCCGGCACGGTGGCGCCCGGTGTGTCGATCGCCACCCGATCCCGCAGCGGGTCTGCGGCTCGGAAGGCGATCGCGATCCGTGCCCCGTTCGGAAACTGCATCACTTCCGATGCCGCACGGTGCGGGCTGCGACCGCTCTCCTGGCCATCCAGCTCGGTCACGATCTCCACACCCTGCTCGGCGTGGTGGCGCAGGCGGAGCGGCTCCTGGTCGATCACCACCGAGCGCAGTTCGGGCCCGTGCCAGTGCCACCGCTCGGTCCGGAGCAGCCGGCCGTCCGCGGTGCGCACGGTGCGGATTCGGAGGGTGGTCTGCGGATCGGGGTCCCCGCCCGGCGCGACGAGCGGTCCGGTTGCGCTCGGTACGTCCGTCGTAGTCATCGTCGAAGTGCCGCTTGCTTCGGCATTCGCTCCCACCTGCGTCCTCCGGTCCTGGGCCATCACGGTGCGGAGTGCATCGAACGCCGCGTACATCTCCGGCGGGTTATTGAAGAGCGCGTCCGCACGCCAGCGTTCGGCATGCGCGTTGCCGCGATCGTCCTGCAGTCGCGCGCCGGCGTGATCCCACCAGAGATCGAAACCATCTGCAGACAGCGGGAAGTCGAAGCGCACGGGCTCTGCCACCGGGAGCCGCCACCAGCAGCGTGCGTGGATGGAGGGGTGTCCGTCGAGCCAGCAGCCTTCCGCCGTCCACTGGATGGTGGGTGGCGCATCGCCCGCCACCCATGCCTCGGAACCGGTGCGGAACTCGATGCGCACGGCCTGGCCGCCATCGGGTGCCGGCACCCACGCTGCGAGCGAGTGCCGCGCCCGCGCGTCGCCGTCCGGGTGCGACCATTGCACGGTCACCGGTGCATCACGCCACTCCGTTCGCATGGAGCGCAGCAGGTCATTGCTTGCGCCGGGCACCTGCCACTCCATGGCGTCGAACAGCAGGTGGAGCGGCGCGAAGGCGGCGTCCACGGTGCATTTACGTTCCAGGAATTCCGCCCAGTCCCGCGTTGCCTCGGCATCATCGAGCGATGCACGCAGGCGCGCGGCCTCGCCATCCACCGCGGCACGCAGGCGTTCCATCGCCGACTCCTCGGGGACGGTGTGTTTCGCCGCGGCCATTGCCGCGAGCATGCATGCCGATACCGTGGCCAGCGCGCGCACGCGCCGCTTCATCGAGTGCTTCATTGGATATCTCCTTCGTTGCCGTGCGTGATTTTCAGTGGACGGCCAGCGAGACGATCGCCATGCCGGACATGCTGGCGGAACCGTTGTCCGCCACGGTGGCGCCGCCCGTGGCCACCGCCTGGCCGTTGGAACGGATGACGAGCGGTCGGTTCGTGAATGCGCAGTACGTCCGGTCCGGCGTCGCCACGTACGCGGCGCTCCCGGAGACGCAGCCGTCACCCGCGAGGCGCCAATTCACCTTGCGGGAGATCTTGCCGTCGATGCCTGCGCTGTCGTCATCGATGGCGAGGCCGAACTTCCCCTCGACGGCGATCGAGTGCTCGAACGTGTTGTAGCCCACCGATCCATGGACGGTCTTGTCGGTGAGCTGCGCCGTGGCATTCCCGAGCGAGTTGCACGCGCCCGCAATGGACACCGACCCGCTCGCCGCGCATCCGACGTCCGGCGAGCAGGTGAGCGACAGCTCGAGCACCGCGCCGCCCATGGCCGCCAGGTTCACCATGCGCGGGCAGGGGACCCCCATGCCCACCCAGTCCTCGCGTTCCGTGGTCTGCTGGCGCGCGGTGGAACTGCGCGTGAGCGAGCCGGCGTGCCAGAACGTGCTGGTGCCGGTGACGTCGACGGACACCTCCACGGACCCGGTGCCCGCGAACGCTGACACCGACCACGTCCACGATGTCAGGTTGAAGTTCCGCGTCTGCGTCGTGCCCCACACCGGGCGCAGCGGAAAGAGGAGGGCCTTCTCCGTGGTCCGGACCCACCAACCGGCGCCACACGCGCAGTCACACATGCGGGCGAGGCCCCCGCCGTGGCCACCGGGGCCAGCGTCGTTGCCGTTGCCGCACGGGATCTCAAGCAGATTGGGGCACGGCGCATCCGCCGAGGCTCCGCACGGCGAGTTGCCATCCATCGACTGCGCGGCTGCCGGGTCCGAGGCCACCACGGTTGCGCCCAGCATCACCGCGGTCATCGCCGTGCGCACACGCATCCGATTCGCGAATCCGATTCCGTCCATCGCATCATCCTTCCTTTCCGTGGCCGCGCCTTGCATCGGCGGCCCGTTGGCACGAGGCCGCGCACAACGTATGACCGTCCGGTGTTTCTCCTTTCCCGCACCGCCCTTTTTCCTGCAACCACGCAATATTTCGCCCCGTAGCATGGAGTGCGTCTTGCCCCGGTAGCTCAACTGGATAGAGCAGCCGCCTTCTAAGCGGCAGGTTGAGGGTTCGAGTCCCGCCCGGGGCGCTTCAGGCGCCGTTGCGAACCATGCGCATCATTGCGTCACCCATCTACCGGGCGTTTCCAGAGCTTGACGGCTTCACCGACGAGCAGTGCAGGCGATACGTCGACTTGGCACGAGGCGGCCAGCGCTCCAGGGTGATGTTCGAGGTGGCTCGGGTGATGCTGTCGCTCGGATGCGTGTATGTCTCGTATCCCGTGGTGCTGCGGAACTGGAGCTGGTCGGAAGCCGATTGGCTGATCACGTTGTCGGTGGCCATGATGGCCACCGTGTTCCTCCTCTTCATGCTGTTCTGGCGCGACGTTCTTCTTCGCCTGCTGGTGCGTCGGGTGCTCCGCGGGAGCGCGCGATGCCCATCATGCGACTACAGCGCCATGGGCCTGGTGGTGTCTGCCAACTACGCGGTGACCTGCCCGGAGTGCGGGAAGTCCATTGACATCACGGCGTATCGCGATCACTGCGTTGCCGGCGCGGACGGCGCCCTGCGATTCATGCCGCCGCGCGGCCTGGTGTTCGAGGAAAACCGCCTCTGGGCGCCGCAGCGGCGAAGGGCGGTGTTCCGTTCTGTCCGCCGGATCGGGCTTGCGACGCTCCTGGCCGTCCCAATCGTTGTCCTGCCCGTGTTATCGCTCGCGCTTGCCCAAGTGTGGTCCGCCTCGGGGGACCTG
>JBIIJH010000021.1:0-25588 GCA_044233905.1 Phycisphaerales bacterium | reverse complement strand
GGACGGCTCCTCGCGGAGCGCCATGGCAAGCGGACCCTGGAGCCCCTTGGACTGCATGGAGCGCAGGAGGTCCTGGATGAAGGTGCGCACCCATTCGGTGGTCATGTGCTGGTTCACCCAGCGGAACCCGTGCACGGCATCGGCGCCGGCGCGGGCGCGCAGCGCCAGGCCCACCACGGTGGCGTACTTGACCGAGATTTCCTTGGGGCATCCGACGGATTCCCCGCGGCCGGCCAGGATGGCGTCGATGTCCGGGATGGCGTCGTACACCTTGAGGTAGCCGCGGAATTCCGCCCACGCGCCGGGGCCGAGCGCGGAGTCTGCGGAGAGGCCGGCACCGATCAGCTTGTCCGCCATGAACCAGGAACGCGGCGAGGGCCACGCGGGGCGCGTGGGGTCCACCTTGTGCAGGAGGTCGGTGCGGAACGAGAGGAACGCAACGATGCGCTCGCTCACGCCCTGCGCAATGGCGTAGGCCTTGAAGCTGGCCAGGTCCACCGCCACCTCCAGGTGCGCGAAGCGGTTGGCGAGCGGCGCGGGCATGTCGAAGACGGACGCCCGGTCCTCCTTGCGGTTGCCGGCAGCCCAGACGAACCAGCCGTCGGGGAGTTCGTAGCTACCCACGCGGCGGTCCAGGATGAGCTGCTGCGCCACGCCCTGCATGGTGGGCGGGGCCATGTTGAGTTCGTCCAGGAAGAGGACACCGCGCCCGCCGCGCGGCAGGAACTCCGGCGGATACCAGCGCGAGACGCCGCCGCCCTGCTCCAGGCGCTCGGGGACGGGCAGGCCGCGGAGGTCCGTGGGCGCAAGCTGGCTGAGGCGGACGTCGATGACGTCCATCTGCGCCGCGGCCGCGGCCTGGGCCACGATGCTCGATTTGCCGATGCCGGGCGCGCCCCAGATCATCAGGCTGAGGCGGAGGTCGTTGGAGAGGATGGTGGACAGGTAGCCGGAAAGTTCGTTCGGTGTCATTGGCGGGGTCTCAAGGTGCGTGCGGAACTGGTGCCAAACAGGACAGATCATGCCGTGCCGGGGTGAAGCAGGTGCTTCAGCCGACGGGGAAACGGCACGACATCGCCGCACCGAACGCCGGTGCAGCCTGCCCGCGGGATGTATGACCTGTGAGGAATCCAGCCCGCCGGTCGCTGCCGGGCGGGGGCCAGGCAGGGGGGCGGGGTGGCAGATCGAGCAGGAGTGTACAGCGGCGTGCGCGGAGTCAAGGGGAAACACGCGCGGTGCGGCATTGCTGCACATTGGCGTACGGCGCCGATAGTGGCTGCATGCGAACGACTCCGGTACTTCTCATTGCAACGGCCGCCGTAGGTGCAGCACTGCTTGGCGCAACCCTCGCCGCCCGCCCCTCCCCCACCTTCTCCTCCGCCAACCACGGCCGCTGCGTTGGCATGTTCCTCGACACGGGTGGCTCGGGCTCGCGTGTCCCGCGCAGCGTCCCGGCGGACGCCACGAACCTCACCGTCTCCGGCACCATTCCCTGCAAGGACAGCGTGATGGCATGGGCGGCGCAGGGGCCGTACCGGGTGTTCGAGGACGGGACGGTGGAGTTCCTGGCGGCGCCGGTGCCGCCGTGCCAGGGGGGCGAATACTACGTATGGATTGGGTTTCCGAAGTGAATGGTGCGAAGTAAGGTGCACCCATGGGCTGGTCCTTTCGCCGCTCCATCAACCTCGGGCCGCTGCGCGTGAATCTGGGCAAGCGCGGCGTCGGCACGTCCGTGGGCGCGGGGCCGTTTCGCATCGGGCGCTCGGCGAACGGGCGCACGTATCGATCGTTCCGCATTCCGGGAACGGGGATTTCGTATCGGAGCAGCGGAGCCGGCGGTGAAGCTGGCGGTGGCGGCGGATGCCTCGGGCTGATGTTGCTCACGTTGTGCCTCGGTGCAGCGCTCCTGTCATGCGCAATGCGTGCGGGCACCTGGCTGCTCTGATCGACCGATCCCAGGCCAGCCGGACGCCGATCCCCGCTGCAACAACTACTTCACCCCCCTCTCCTACAGTTCCACGCATCACCGGGCACCCCCTCCGCGTCGGAGCACCATCGTTCCCGGGCCCTCACGGCGCCATCAGCGCCAAGGAAATCGCACCGCATGAGATTCAATCCCGAGACCGGCATCCTGCGCACGAACACGGGCGAGCTGATCAAGGAAATGCATTGTCCCCTGCAGAAGCGGTGGGACGAGATGACGCCCATTGGCTCCGACGATCGCGCCCGGCTCTGCGGCAGCTGCGGGAAGTCGGTGCACAGCACCGATGGCCTCACCGACGCTGAGGTGCTGCGCATGATGAGGAAAGACAGCGAGGCATGCCTCATGGTCCGGCTCGACTCCCCGAACCTGACGATCGAGGGACAGCCGTCAGTGCGAGGAATGGCGGCGCTCGAGGAATCGTGCCCGATGCGGCGAATCAGAACGGCACGCGGCATGCGGGCGATCAATGAGGTGGCATCGACCACCCTTCGGCCGCTGGTGGTGCCGGTGCGGCCGGGCTTGACGAGCAGGTTTGCGGTGTGGCAGCACCGGCAGACCGGCCAAATTGAGCTGCAGGGTGACATGCGTTGGACCCCCAATTCGGACTGCGAGGGCGAACCCCAGTGGGAGCAGGTGATTGGACGCTACGCGTACGAGTTCGGGCCGCGATGCGGAGACGATGGCATTCCCGTCGCTGCGTACATGATTCCCGCGGATCTGCGCCCCGGTGAGCGGGTGTGGGTTGAGGAGATCATCGAGGCCGTGGAGGCCGGACGGAACATCAGCCAGGGCGGTACCTGGTACCACGATTCCGCTGCCGCCATCTGGACGGGCGAGCGCTTTGAGTTCCAGGTGCCGGAGCCGGGTGAGGCCATTGGCTGAGCGTTGCTCGGCTGCCACACATGCTTCACCCACGCGTGCGATAGTTCCGTCACAGACATCACCCCATGAGCGAACCATCCGAACATCCTCACGCACTCCCCGCCGACCTCGCCGCGCGACTCGCTCGGCTGGAATCTGCGCTCTCACCCGACGGCACGCTGCGCTGCGAGCGCCTGGTGATCATGGGTGCGCACGGCACGCCGCGGATCGTGGCGTCGGTCAGCGAGAACGGCGAAGCCATGCTCGAGATGCTCGACTCCGGGCAGGTGCGTCGGATCACGGTCTCGGCGCGCGCCGATGGGTCGGCAGGGATGCTGCTCTCGGACAGCCGGGGCCGGACGCGGATCGGGCTTGGAACCACGGTCGGCGGCGAGGCGCACCTGGCATGCGTCGACGCCGCGGGCAAGCCGCGGATTACCGTGGGAACCTCCGGAATCGCCGGTGCCGAAGTGCCCGGCGGGCCGGTGGCCAGCGGCGCGGCGATCGCGCTCATCGACGAGCACGGGGCGACGCGGATCACGCTGCGATCGACCAACGGCGATGCGCTCGCCACCTTTGCCGACCGCGACCGGCGTGTGCGGCTCTCGGCGGGGACGCGGTCGGACGGCACGGTGGTGGTGCCGGAAGATCTCGGCAGGTCCTGAGGTTTCAGGCCGTCCGGCGGCGCTGCATGACAAGGCTGCTGCACTGTCCGTGGCCCCACTACCCTGCGCAGCGCATGTCTGACGCCGCCCCCTCCGACCATTGCATTCCCGCCTCGCTCGAGCGCATCGATCGGCTCCTTGCGGAGTCTGGCATGGCGCCCGCGGGGTCGCCCCGCGCGCGGGTGCTGCAGCTCTTGGCCGCCCTGCTCCGCCTGGAGTGCTCCACGCGCGCCGATGCGCTGAAGTCGCTGCACGATGCCACGCTTGCGGCCGGGTGCAATACGAATTCCGCGGCGTACCGGCAGTTCGCCACCGCGCTGCATGAGCTGCTCGAGCGCGCCAACTACCGCGAGATCTCCCGCGCAGAACTGGCGGAGGCGTTCGAGTCGCAGGCGCTCTCGGCGGTGAAGATCGAGGTGGACATGGCCGCCTTCCGCGCGCTCAACATCTTCGCGCGCGGCAAGAGCCCGCGGAGCGAGGTGATTCGCTCGCTGTTCGGCCTGCGAAAGAAGCGCGTGGATTTCGACGTGCTGGAGCGGGTGCTGGTGCTTTCCTGCACCAATGATGGGGCGGGCGCTGGGCGCGCCGGCAGCAAGGCGAAGGCAAGCGCCAAGGGCCACGGCGGCGCAAAGCTCGAGCCCTCCACCCTCAACCTCAAGCTCTTCCGCGGCATTCCCGTGCCGGACATGGAGATGCTCCTCCCGAACACGCGGCTACGCATGCGCAAGCTCGACCAGGCCGTGGTGTTCGTGCCGGCGGCCGTGAGCGTGACGCTGGCGGCGTCGAAGGTGATCTTCTCCATCACGGCCATCATTGGGCTGGTCAAGTTCTGGATCGGCCTCGAGCGCGAGCAGCCCATCCAGAGCGGCGGCTGGGGCCTGGTAGCGGCAGGCTCGTTCACGCTGCTCGGCATCACCATGGGCGCGTGGACCAAGTACCAGAAGCGCCGCCTGGAGTACGCCAACGCGCATTCGAGGACGCTCTACTTCCAGGCGCTCGACAGCGAGTCCGGCGCGTTCCTGCGCGTCCTCGACGAGGCGTTCGAGGAAGAGGCCAAGGAAGCGACGCTCGCCTACGCGTTCCTCATGGCGCACGGCCCCAGCACCGAGGCCGCGCTCGACGCGCGCGTGGAAGCGTGGCTGCGTGAGAAGCTCGGCGAGCCGGTGGACTTCGAGGTGGACGACGCGCTTGCCAAGCTCGAGCGCCTGGGCGTGGCCACGAAGAGCGGCGAGACGTGGACCGCGGTGGCGCCCGAGACGGCGGCGGAGGCGCTGCGCGGGCGGTGGATGGCGGCGGTGTGAGGGGGAAAGTGCCGCTCGGCGCCTGCAATCCGCGGCCAATCCGCTGATGATGCTGTTCTGCTGGCTGGTTGAGCGATAGAACGATGTTCTATCGCTCAACGTGAGCGATAACTCGAGTGGTTCGACCAACCTGCGGGCGGCCCCGCCAGGTGCGGACGCTGGCGCGTTCGGGAATCGCGCTGGAAGCGCAGCTGCGGGCCGTGTCAGCGGTCGATTTCATCGTGGCGAAGGCCCGGTTCTTCGCGCGCGTTGCCGACGGCCTGAACGTCCGCCAGGAGAAAGGGCTGCTGCGGATGCTGGAAGCCGGAAGCGCAGGGTTCGAGGGCGGAATGACCGCCGGCAAGTACATCAGCATCACCCGGTCAAGCCCGGCCACCGCCACCCGCGACCTGTCCGACCTGGTGGACATGGGCCCGCTCGAACGCCACGGCGCGCGGCGGCACGTGCGGTACCGGCTGACGATCGCCACGCGACGGGTGCCGCGGATGGTGGTGGACGCGGACGGGCGGGTGCGTGCGGAGGAGGGGTAAGCCCGACGAACCGATTGCTCGCGGCCGCGCCCGCGTCTGGCTGACACGGCCTGACACGACGCCGTTACCATGCGCCCCGGCTTTGGGGGACGCGAATGACCACGCAGACCGGGACACACGCAGGCGCATCCGCACGAGAATTGCACGCCACCGAACCGCCGATCGGCGAGGTCGAGTGGTTGGACGCATTGCCGCGACTCTGGACGCGCGTCGTCGCCGGCATGGTGGCGTGTGTCGGTACGGAGCTCGCGGGTGGCATGCTGCTGGGGCCGAGGATCACGTGGGGCAATGGCTCCGGGGGATGGATCGCCTGCGCGCCGATCGCCGCACTCGCCGGCATGCTGGTGTTCCGGTGGCCGGCCTGGTCCGCGCGATGGCGGCAAGGCAGGCGGCTCAGGGACGCATTGCAACGCTTCGAACGCGAGGTTGACGCGTACCTTGCGCCCGCAGAAGGTGCGATCCGCGACCACGCGGACGATGCATCCGCCGCGCGTGAAGGAGCGCGCGATGCGAATGCCGAGCACCCGACGGACGCCGACTCCGCACGCGGTCCTTCGCCTTCGTTGCCGAGCGGCCGCAGCCTGGCGCGAAGCGTCGAACGGTACCAGCAAGTCCTGCGCGTCGACGCTGCGATGCAGCGAATTCCGCTTGAAACGGAGGACGCGGGGCCGGGATGTTCCCGACTTCTCCGGAAACTGGAAGAACGCGGGATCACCAACGCACTCGATGCGTTCCTGGCGACCATCGTGGAAAACGAAATCCCGCCCAACATCATCATCACGGGGCTCAAGGGGGGAATGGAGGAACAGGGATGGCGCGGGAATGACGACGCACCGAGCGTCGCGATGAGGAGCATCCCGGAATTCAATCGGCTCGCGGAATGGGCCACGGGGGTTCGCGCGAGCGTCGAAGAGTCCCATGCACCCGCCAAGCGGTCCGCGCCCGATGGCACGGCGCCGGACATCGAGCAACTGCGCGCGGAGCTCGGGCGACTCGATCAGGAAATCGCGAACCGCCGCGCCCGGGCAACGAAACTGAGCGCGAACGCACTCGAGGCGGTGCGCGCGAACTTCCGCGCAGATGTCCGCGAGTGGCTGAGTGCCGCACGAACGGGGGCGACGACATGACCATCAATGGAAACGGCCGATGGGACTGCAAGGTGCTCAAGGAACAGCCGCCGCTCGACGGCACGATGCAGCTTGCCGCCATGAAGCGCATCGCGGCCACCGGGCTCCCATGGCGCGTGCGGGACCAGAAGACGGGTATCGTGATGCTGCTCTGCGCGCCGGACTCGCTGGTGATCGGTTCCGCGTTCTCGGAACGCGGGCACCAACCGGACGAAAAGCTCCTTGCCGTGACGATCCCGGCGCCCTACTACCTCGCCGAATGCGCGGTCACGCAGGAGGCATGGGCGCGCATCATGGGATCCGACCCCAGCGTGTCGCCCGCGCCGGGGCATCCGGTGAACAACGTGTCGGCATGGGAGTGCCTGGAGTTCGCCAAGCGATGCGGGCCAGGGTTCCGTTTGCCGCACGAGGCGGAATGGGAGAACGCGTGCCGAGCGGGATCGACCACGCCATTCAGCCATGCCGCAATACTCGATGCACTGCAGATGAATTGCAAGGTGAGGCGGAACGAACGCACTCCGGAAGTCGGTGTCAGCCGAGACGCGGCCGTGCCAGTGGGAAGCATGCCACCGAACCGATGGGGATTCCACGAGATGCATGGCAACGTGTGGGAATGGTGCAGTGCGGCATCCTTGCGCACCGCGCGCCTCGGTGACCGGAGGATCCCTACGGTCCTTCGGGGCGGGTCGTGGGGCAACTATTCGCACAGCTGCCGCAGCGCCTCGCGGTTGGCTCGGATTCCGGAGTACAGGCGCAAGACCGCCGGTTTCCGGCTTGCGCGCGACGTGACGCCACCACCGTGACGGCGCCGCCGCCGGTGGTCGGCAGGTGCGTTGTGGTTGCGGGCGCACAGGCCACCATCCGTTGTGGTCGTTGGCGCGCGCGTGACGATCCGAAGCGCCGATCGGCCCGCGCCGAGCGCGCTATGCACACAATCTGCGTTTCGGTGGCGATTGTCCTTGCATCGTGCGGCACACGTCCTATTCTCGCGCCCGCTCGATTGAAGACGCACGCGCGCCGCCGATCGGTCAACGTACGCAACGCAGCACATTGCAAAGGAGCGACTCATGGACGAGTCCAGCATGTTCCCCGGCTTCGGCCGACCGGATGATCACGATCGCACGGAGAAGCGCACGCGCGGCACGCGCACGAAGCGAAGGACCGGGGAGGCGAAGGCATGCGCGGATACCGCGGCGAGTCCGGCGGCGGCGATCGCGGCGACCGCGCCGCCCCGCTGCCCCGAGGATTGCGTTTCGCCGCCGCCGTTCGTGCCGGTGACGCTCCTGGACCACACGCACCTGGCGGCACACACGTTCGACCACCTGGAGGAATGCCCGTTCCTGGGGATCACCGCCGCCGGGTATGTGGAGGAGTGCCTGCGTACGCGCCGGCGGTTCCCGCACACGCTGATCGTGGGTCCGGCGGACAGCTCCAAGCGCACCATCGCGCGGACGATCGCGGCCGAGATGGCTGCACCCGTGCACATGGTGGAGTTCTCGCAGCTCCGCGGGCCGGATGCGCTGCACCATGCGCTCAAGGACGTTTCGGCAGGGGCGGTGGTCATCGTGGGCGGCCTGGAATCCGCGTGCTGCGAGGCCCTGTCGGACATCGCAAGCGTCATGAACGGCAGGCGTCCCGCCCGTGAGCGTGGCCTGCTTGACTTGATGCGCGACATCCACAGCGAGTCGTGGAAACGTGGCCCTCGCCGTGCGGCCACGCCGTACGCGGACTTCACCATGATCCTCATCTCGCGCGAGAACCTGCCGGCCAACGCCCCGATCCGCCGCGCCGTGCAGCTGCAGTACTTCACGAAGCGCGACGCGGCCACCGAGCAGGCACGCCTGAAGCGGCTGTTCCGGCACTCCGGATGCTCGATCGGCACGGAATCGGCGGAGGTGCTCGCGAGCATCGCCGTGGATTCGCGCATCCGCACGCTGCAGGTGGCGAACGTCATCAACACCTTCGCGAAGCACGTGGAGCGTTCGGCGGTGCTCCAGGAGCCGGTGAAGTCGCGCGAGCCGTCCAAGGCATTCACCGACCGCGAGACGTTCGAGGCGCTGTTCGCCAACTGCATCGATCCGCGGTCGCGGTCGACTTCGCCGTCGTCGATCGGGTGCGCGGAACCGCCGGAGGCGGACGAGGCGGCGTAAATGCGTACCCGGTTACATATGCACCAATTTCCCGTGATTCCGAATTCCACGGTCAAGCGCGTGAGGAAATTGGTGCATATGTAACCGGGTACAGATTTCCGCCTCACCGCCCCGTGAAAGGCACCGTGCTCAGCTCCACGCCTGCGTTCTTCTGCCCGAAATAGCGCATCGGCCACTCGTCGGAGAAGAGAATCATGCCGCGGTCTTCGTGATCGATCGCGAGCGTTGCGCCGTCGAAGACGGTGGGCAGGAAGTCGTCGCCCGCGCCGTCCTTCTTCCACCAGCGCGCGATCTTCCAGCGCGTGGGCTCGATCCGGCACTCCGCGCTGTACTCGCTCTGCAGGCGTGCCTGGAGCACCTCGAACTGGAGCGGACCCACCGCGGCCAGGATCGGACGGCGGATCTCGCCCTCCGGCCCCGACAGGATCTGGAACTCGCGCACCACGCCTTCCTGGAGCAGCTGCTTCACGCCCAGCGTGTACTTCTTGGAGTTGCCGGGACTCGGGTTGTGGATGAAGCTGAACACCTCGGGGGCGAAGGTGGGCATCTCGTTGAACTTGATGGTGCGGTCCGTCGAGAGCGTGTCCCCGATGCCCAGCGCATCGTGCCCCACCAGGCCCACCACGTCGCCGGCGTGCCCGTCCTCCACCGTCTCGCGGTCGCGGCCGAAGAGGCGCTGCGCGTTGTTGAGCTTGATCTTGCGGTCGCCCTGGACGTGCGTGACCGTCATCTCGCGCTCGAACGTGCCGCTCACCACGCGGATGAAGGCAATGCGGTCGCGGTGGCGCGGATCCATGTTGGCCTGGATCTTGAAGACGAAGCCGCTGAACGCGGGATCCGTGGGCTGCACCATGCGCTCGCCGGAGCGGCGCGGGCCGGGGCCGAGCGAGTTCGCCAGGAAGCCATCCAGCAGCAGCTGCACGCCGAAGTTGTTCATCGCGCTGCCGAAGTAGACGGGGGTCAGCTCGCCGGCATGCACCTTCGCGGGGTCGAAGGTGTCGCCGAGGCCGCCGAGGAGCTCGATCTCGTCCTTTGCCTTGGCGTAGACGTCCGAGTCGAGGCGCTCCACGAGCGCGGGGTCGTCGATCCCCAGCACGTTCACCGGCGCCACGAACGCATTCATGCGCGTGCGCTCGAAGACGTGCACCTGCTTCGCCAGGCGGTCGTAGACGCCGCGGAAGCCCGGGCCGTCGCCGAGCGGCCAGTTGACCGGGAACGGCGCGATGCCGAGCGCGCGCTCCAGCTCGTCGATGAGTTCGAGCGGCTCGCGCGTGGGGCGGTCGCACTTGTTCATGAACGTGAAGATCGGCACGCCGCGTCGGCGGCAGACCTCGAAGAGCTTGCGCGTCTGCGCCTCGATGCCCTTGCCCGCGTCGATCACCATGATGGCGGCGTCGACGGCGGTGAGGACGCGGTAGGTGTCCTCGCTGAAGTCGTTGTGGCCCGGGGTGTCGAGCAGGTTGATGCGGAAGCCCGAGTAGTCGAACTGCAGCACCGTGCTCGAGATCGAGATGCCGCGCTGCTTCTCGAGCTCCATCCAGTCGCTGGTGGTGGATCGCTGGTTCTTGCGGGCGGTGACCGTGCCCGCGAGGTCGAGGGCGCCTCCGTAGAGGAGGAGCTTCTCGGTGAGCGTGGTCTTGCCGGCGTCCGGGTGCGAGATGATCGCGAAGGTGCGGCGGGGAAGGACGACGTCGGGGGTGGACATGGCGAGGGCGCGCAATGGTACGGTGCGCAGGCATGAACGGGCCGAACGCACGCCAGGACCCCGGCAACCGCCCCGCACCACGCGCCGATGACGCCGGTGCCGCGCGCGTTCGTGGTGCCGTGCGTGCCGATCTGCAGGCCATCCTCGACATCTACAACGCGTCGATCCCGCTGCGCATCGCCACCGCCGACCTCGAGCCGCAGGCAATGCCCGCGCGCGAGAAGTGGTGGGAGGAACGCGACCACGCACGGCGCCCGGTGATGGTGGCGGAACTGGACGGCACCGTGGTCGGCTGGGGCGCGTTCACCGACTTCAAGGCGCGCCCGGCGTATGCACCGACGGCGGAGGTGAGCATCTACGTGCAGCCGACGCTCGGCGGCCGCGGCATCGGCAGCGCGCTGCTCGACGCGCTGCTCGCGCGCACCGCGGAATGCAAGCTCGACCGCATCGTGGCACTGTGCCTGGACCACAACGCAGCCAGCCTCGGGCTGTTCCGCTCGCGCGGGTTTGTTGACTGGGGCGCCATGCCGGACGCGTGCGAGTTCGACGGTGTGCGGCGGACGGTCGTGATCCTCGGCAAATCCGTACCCGGTTAAGTATGCACCAATTACTTCACGCGCTCGACGGCGGCATCGGCGAGCGCGAGTAATTGGTGCATACTTAACCGGGTACGGATTTAGCCCTCCACGCGGGCCGTGACGCCCTCGGGCAGCGCATCGAGGAACATCTGCCCATACCGCTTGGTCACGATCCGCGGGTCGAGCACCACCACCCTGCCCTCGTCCGTGGAGCTGCGGACCAGTCGCCCGAACCCCTGCTTGAAGCGCAGCACCGCGCGCGGCAGCGAGTCCTCGAAGAACGGCCGTCCGCCGCGTGCCTCGATCAATTCATGCCGCGCCTGCACGATCGGCCGGTCCGGCACCTCGAACGGCAGCCGCGTGATGATCACGTTGCGCAGCGCGCGGCCGCGCACGTCGACGCCCTGCCAGAAGCTGGCCACGCCGAAGAGGACGCTGCGCTCATCCGCGCGGAAGCGCTCGATCAGCGTGTTCCGCGGTACGCCCGTGCCCTGGATGTGCATCGGGTGGCCATCATCCACCAGCGTGTCGATGATGCGCTCGGCCACGGCATCGAGCGTGCGGAAGCTGGTGAACAGGACGAACGCGCCGCCGTCGGTCTCGCGCACGTGGTGCAGGACCCGGGCGGCCAGATCGTCCTCGTACTCCGGGTGCATGGGTTCGGGCATGGTGCGATCCACGATGAACTGCACCAGCTTCTGGTAGTCGAACGGGCTGCCGAGCTGCATGGTCTGCGGGTCGTCGCAGCCGAGGCGGATGGCCGAGTGGCGGAAGTCGCCCTGCCCCGTGGCAAGCGTGGCGCTCGTGAGCACCACGCCCTTGTCCTGCGCGAAGAGGTGCTCGCGGAGGATGGGCCCCACGTCCACCGCCGCGCACACCACGGTGATGTTCGGCCGCTCGCCGCCGCGGCGCTTCTTGCCGGTCTCCACCCAGTAGACGCATCCCGCGAGCGCCTGCGCCAGGAGGTCGCGCGCGCCCGTGGCGTGCGCCTCCGCACGCGCGGCGTACGAATTGAGCTCGAACTGGTCGGCCTCCGCCGTGATGCGGTCGCGCAGCATGCGCAGCGTGGCGGCAAGCTGCAGCATGGGCGCGCTCAGGTGGTCCTTCACCGCGTCCTTGCTGCGCATGCGCCCGGAACTTTCGCCGTGCTCCTCGTTCCAGCGCCAGAGCGCGTCGAACTGCCGGTCCACGGCGCTCTCGCAGTCGCGCACGCAGCGGATGGCGTCCTCGATGGCGCCCTCCACGGAATCGTCCGAGCGCATGGCGCTCAGGTAGCCGCGGCCCGTGCCGGTCTGGTACAGCGTGCGCAACAGGTGGCGGACGCCGCTCTCGGAAAGCCGGATGCCGAAGTTCTCCGCGGCCACGTCCTCGATCTCGTGCGCCTCGTCGAGGATCACGTGGTGGTACGGCGGCAGCACGCCGCCCGACGTGCCCGCGCGCGAGCGCATGGCGAGATCCGCGAAGAACAGCGCGTGGTTCGTGATGAGGAGCTGCCCGTTCTCCATGCGCCGGCGCGCCGCCTGGTAGAAGCACTTGTCGAACGTGGGGCAGCGGCGGCCCATGCAGTTGTGGGCATCGCTCTGCACCTGGTCCCACACCTCGCCGCGCGGCAGCTGCGGCAGCGTGGCCAGCGAACCGTCCTCGGTGTGGTAGGCCCACTTCTCCACGCGGTGCAGGTCGTTGCGGTCGTCGTCGTGACTGAAGAGGCGGCCCTCGCGCTCGCTCGCGAGCTTCAGGCGCCGCAGGCTCACGTAGTTGCCGCGGCCCTTCACGAGCACCGCGCTGAACTCCTCGGGAATCACCGCGTTGAGGAGCGGGATGTCCTTCTCGATGAGCTGCTCCTGCAGGCTGATGGTGTTGGTGGCCACCACCACGCGCTCGCCGCGCTCGACGATCCGCCGGATGGCGGGCAGGAGGTACGCGAAGCTCTTGCCGACGCCCGTGCCCGCTTCCACGAAGAGGCGCTGCCGCTCCTCGAAGGCGCGCTCCACCGCGCCCGCCATCAGCATCTGCTGCGGGCGGACCTCGAAGCCCGACAGCCGCCGCGCGATAGCGCCGGTGTCTGAGAGGAGGACATCAAGTGCAAGGGTCACGGAACTTCATCCCTCATGCGCCAGTCAATGGAGCGGCTTGCGCTTCGGTTCGCCCGGAAGCCGCGGATAGCTGCGCGGCGTGGTGCGCGTCTTCTCCAGCACCACCACCGTGCCGGTGGCGGTCTTGTGCAGATCCACCACGTGCGTGTGCAGCATGTAGAGCGCCTGCTTGGCCTCGGCCACCTCCGCCTCGGCCTGCGCGCCCTTGATGTAAAGGATGCTGCCACCCTCGCGCGCCAACGGCACGGTGAGCTCGGACAGCGTGTTGATCTTGGCAACGGCGCGGGCCACCACGGCGTCGTAGTGCGCGCGGTGCTCGTGGTGGTCCTGGCCGGCGGTCTCGGCGCGTTCGTTCACCACTCGCGCGTTGGTGACGCCCAGCGCGGTGATGGTCTCCTCCAGGAAGCCGGCCTTCTTGCCGGTGGCTTCGAGCAGCGTCATGCGGATGTCCGGCATCACGATCGCAAGCGGAATGCCGGGCAGCCCGCCGCCGGTGCCGACGTCAATGACCGACTTCGCCTCGGCGCTTGCCAGGAACGGCACCAGCGTCAGGCTGTCCTGGATGTGGCGCACCCACATCTCGGCGGGATCCGTGATGGCAGTGAGGTTGAATCGCTCGTTCGCCGCGCGGAGCGCCTCCAGGTACCCGCGCAGGCGCTCGGCGTCGCCGGGCTCGAGCTCGATGCCCATGCCGGCGAGCGCGGCGGTGACTGCTTCGGGAATTGGGGGAATGGGAGATGCGTCTGTCATCAGGGGAGGCTTCACGGAAATCAGGGGAAACGCAGACCAGCCACTCTACGCGTGCGGGTCACCGGTCAAGGTCACGGATCCAGGTCATGCGTCCAGATCACGCATCCAAGTCAAACCCACGGCTGCGGCGGCTGGCCACCGCAAAAAGCACCGCCGTGGTCACCCAGAGGCACACCAAGCTGGAACCGCCGTAGCTCACGAAGGGAAGCGTCATCCCGGTCACGGGCAGCAGCCCGATGGTCATGGCGCTGTTCACCAGGAGCTGCAGGAACACCATGGAGCCGATGCCCACCGCCACCAGCCGGCCGAACATGGTGCCGGCGCGGAGCCCCACCATGAACGCGCCGAACGCGTAGGCGGCGGCCAGGAACCACACCGCCATCCCGCCCAGGAAGCCCCAGCGACAGGTGATCACCGCGAAGATCATGTCGGTGTGCTCCTCGGGGAGCCGGTTGAAGTGGATCAGCGTGCCCGCCTCCTCCTTCCCTGCCCCGGCCAGGCCTCCGGCAGCGGCAAGCGTCACCGCGCGGTTTGACTGGAAGCCGATGCCGTCGTTGACGCGCGTGTCGCCCATGACCTGCGCGATGAGCGCATCGATGCGGTCACGCTGGTGCTTCTTGAGCACCGGGTAGCTGCACGGCGCGAGCACCAGCACGGTGCAGGCGATGATCGCCAGGTGCCGCACGCGCGCGCCCGCCGCCAGGAGCATCACCAGGAGCGCCGGCCCGAAGAGCAGCGCACTGTCCAGGTCCGGCTGCAGCATGATGAGCCCCACCGGAATGAGCGTCACGATGATGGTGGCCAGCACGCCATCCAGCCGCTTCACCGTGGCGGTGGTGCGCATCCATGCCGCCATCGCCAGCACCCAGGTGAGCTTGATGAGCTCGCTTGGCTGGAAATCGAGGCTTCCCAGGTTGATCCAGCGCCGCGCGCCGTTGCGCGGGCGGACGATCGAATCCGGCACGAACGGCACCAGGATGAACACCAGGAACGCCGCGTTCACCGCGAACATGAACCACGCCCAGCGGCGCATCCAGCGCCAGTGCTGCGCGCCCACGAAGGACGCCATCAGCATGCCGACGATCAGGAACCCGAACTGCCGCTGCGCGAGCGCTGGCTCGGTGGTGGCGATGGCCGCAATGCCCACCAGGCTGAGTCCGAGCGCCGCCGCCACCGGCAGCCACGCCCAGTGCGACCAGACGCGCGCGGCCGTGCGCGTATCGGTGGCGCGCTCGCGGCGCAGCCCGCGGGCCAGTGAGTTGTCCACCAGGATGCTCATCCGGCGCCTCCCGTGGGTTCTACTTCGCCTTCGCCGGTGGGCTGCGCGGCCTTGCGCTCCGGACGCGAACGCGGGTCGCCTTCGAGGTAGCCCTCCTCGATGAGCGCGTGGATCACCTGGTTGGCGATCGGCCCCGCGCTCTTGCCGCCGGAGCCGCCGTTCTCCAGGAACACGGCCACGGCGTAGCGCGGCCTGTTTTCCTTGGCATCTCCCACCAGGCCCACGAACCAGCCGTGGTCGAGTTCCTTGATGACGCGCTCGGGCGTGCCGTCCCCGTCGGCGTCCACCTTGAGGGGCGGCGCCTGCGCGGTGCCGGTCTTCGCCCACACCACCACGCCGGGCGCGTTGATGATGGCTTCCTTGCGCCCGTCCTGCATCACCACGTGGTGGCCCGTGCCGTGCGCTTCCTCCACTGCTTGTCGAAGCCCCTCGAGCGCGCGGTCGCAGCTGCGCGGGTCAAGCCGCAGGTCGCCGCCGCGACGCTGCGTGCGACCGGGCACGTGCGTGCGCAGGAGGTCCGCGTCGCGGATCACGCCGCCGCGCGCGAGCGTGGCGTATGCGTTGGCCGCCTGGAGCGGCGTCCACGCGATCGGCCCCTGGCCGATGCCTGCGATCACCGGCACGATGCGGTCGCCGCGCGCCTCGAGCTGCGCAATGGCCTCCGCCGACGGCAGGATGCCGGGATGCTCACCGACGAGTCGCTCGCCGATCGCGTTGCCCGCGTCGTCACGCTGCACCTCGCGGCGCGCGATGCCGATGTCGAGCTTCTGCCCGAGGCCGAAGCTGCGGTACCAGTCGGTGAGCGAAGCGAGCCCCATGCGCTGCGCAAGCGTGTAGAAGTAGATGTTGCAGCTGCGGCTGATGGCCGCCTCCACGTTCAGCGGGCCGCCGATCTGCGTGCTGTGCGTCAGGAACTTGTACTGCGGCCGGTAGATCCAGCAGCGCCCGTACGCCACGTCCGCACCGAAGAAGTGCCCGTTGCACGCAATTTCCTCGTCCGGCGAGATGGCGCCCGAACGCACTGCGCTGACGTACACGATGGGCTTGATGATCGACCCAGGCGGATACGGCGCATCGATCGCGCGGTTGACGGCAGGCGCGCGCGCCAGGCGCTCGGGCCCGTTCATTGCGTCGCCGGCGGAGATGGACGGCCACGACACCATCGAGAGGATCTCGCCCGTGTCCACTTCCACCACCACCGCCGCACCGTTGAGGGGCGCGAGGTAGTCGAGCGGCATCGGCTTCGGATCGCCATTGTTCTGCCAGCCATAGTGCCACTGCTGCGCGCGCGCCAGGCCCACCTCGAGCATGAAGAGCGCCTGCACGCGCGCCTGCAGCGCGATGTCGAGCGTCAGCTGCAAGTCAGTACCGCGCGCAGGCTCGGTGCGCGCCGTGTCGCCGGTGTCGAGCCGCTGCACGATGCGCCCGCGCTCGCCGCGCAGGAAGTCCTCGTAGGTGCGCTCGATGCCGCGGCTGCCGATCATGTCGCGGCCGGGGCGGTATCCGCCGAGGTCCACCGTGACGTCGCCGGCGGCGCCCAACGCACGGAACGGGCGTCGCTCCAGATCCTCGCGCCACACTTCTTCACGCACATCGCCCACCAAGTGGTCCGCAATGCCCTGCACCTCGAGCGCGAGCGTCGGCCCACGCAGCGGACGCGGCATGGAGCGCCGGTCGAGGTCGATGCGCGCCGAGGCCCACGGGTAGATGCGCCGCGTGCTGTCCTGCACCTCGATGATGCCGGGATGCGCATCTGCCAGCTTTCGCAGCGCAAATGCGGCCTTTGCCGGCAACTGCGAAGCCACCACGTGCGCCTCGCTCTGCTCGGCGATGGGGCGCACCGTGAACTGGCCCTCGGCATCCTCGCCGTACTTGGCGCGCTCGATCTCGAGGCGCGCCTCCCACACGGCGTTCGCCTTCTTCTCGACCAGCGTGCGCACCTCGCCCATGCGCGCGGCGAACTCCGGGGCCGGCAAGCCCGTGGCTGCCGTGGCTTCCGCGAGCACCGCGTCGAGCTCGGCCTGCAGCGCACGATGCTGCGCCGCGATCCGCTCCTCGCGATCGGCGGGGCCCAGCTTGTTCCATGCGGCGCGTCCGGCTTCCTTCTTCGCCGCGGCGATCGCGCGGGTGCTTGCCCACGTTCCGTTGATGGCTGGGTAGAAGACGGCGAGGTCGTAGCTCGGGACGCTCTCGGCCAGCACGCGGCCCTTGCGATCGGTGATGGCGCCGCGCACCGTGGGAAGGAGCGAGCTGCGGTCGAGCCGGCTCTGTGCCAGGGCGCGCTGCTCGCTTCCCGAGACCACCGTCAGGCTGAAGAGCCGCGTGGCCATCGTGCCCATGGCCACCACGAGCACCGCGCCGACGACGAGCATCCGTCGCTCGAACATCGAGGTGCTGCGCAGCGGTGATGGGCGGTCCGATTCCGAGGCCAAAGGTCGTCCTGACCGAGGGGGCCGAGTGACCGGGCCGAGGGGGCGCCGGGTCGAGAATGTTCCGCGCAGCATCCTGCCGCCACGGGTCCCGCGGGGCGGGACGTCCTGACCGCCAAAGCGTACCATTCCTGCCCCTATGGAAGCAGGAATCGTCGGTCTCCCGAACGTCGGAAAGAGCACGCTCTTCAACGCCCTCACGGCGGCGGGGATCGAGGCGGCCAACTACCCCTTCTGCACCATCGAGCCGAACGTCGGCGTGATCACCGTGCCGGACGCCCGGCTGGCCACGCTCCAGGAGTTCATCCAGAGCCAGAAGATCATCGCGGCCATCATCCGGCTGGTGGACATCGCCGGCATCGTCCGCGGCGCCAGCGAGGGCGAAGGCCTGGGCAACAAGTTCCTGAGCCACATCCGCGAGGTGGACGCCGTCCTCCACGTGGTCCGCTGCTTCGAGGACCCGGACATCATGCACGTCGAGGGCTCGGTGGACCCGATCCGGGACATCGGCACCATCGAGACCGAGCTGATGCTGGCCGACATGCAGGTGGTGGAGAACATCCTGGACAAGGCCATCCGCACGGCCCGCAGCGGCGACAAGGAATCCATTGCCAAGGTGGCCGTCCTGCAGAAGTGCAAGACCTGCCTGGATGCAGGAAACCCCATCCGGAGCCTGCAGCTGGAAGACGAAGAGCGCAAGATCCTGCGCTCCCTGGGAATGATCACCGCCAAGCCGGTGCTGTTCGTGGCCAACGTGGATGACAAGGACCCCACCGGCCAGGGCCCCCTGGTCAAGAAGGTGCGCGACTACGCCACCGCCAACGGTGGCAAGGTGGTGGTGGTGTGCGCCAAGATCGAGAGCGAGCTGGCCGAGCTGACCGAGGCCGACCGCAACGAGATGCTCTCCGCCCTGGGCATGGCCGAACCCGCCCTGCACTCCGTGGCGCGCGCGGCGTATGACCTGCTGGGTCTCCAGAGTTACTTCACCGCCGGCCCCAAGGAAATCCGCGCATGGACCATCCTGAAGGGCGCCACTGCCCCGCAGGCCGCCGGCGTGATCCACACCGACTTCGAGCGCGGCTTCATCCGCGCGGAGATCTACTCTGTGTCGGACCTCGAAAAGCACAAGAACGAGAAGGCCATCCGCGAAGCCGGCCGCATGCGCGCCGAGGGCAAGGCCTACGTCATGGCTGACGGCGACGTGGCGCACTTCCTGTTTAATGTCTGATAACAGCCGCTTCTGCTGCGTTATGCACAGGATTTGACCGTAAATCGTTCCGCCATCGCAACTTGCGGAAACATCTATTGACTGTCCTTCGGACAGGGATATGCTCCGCTACCTCACATGACGCTCGCCCAGACCAACATCCGAAACGCCGCCTCCGCGGCCCGTGCCTTCCGGCGCGTGGATGTGACGATGGTGCCGCGCGCGGTGACGTTCGGAGTTCGGGGAAGTGTCCGTGCGCAGATCGCACGAGCAGGAGCGATGCGATCAACGACCCTGCAGCGGGTCGCCGTCGACGTCCCAGCGGGCGTCCGTCTCGACCGCATCCTCGAGCAGTGACAGGTAGTCCTTGGCCGGGAGCTCGTAGACCCCGAAGCGGGTCATGTGTTCGTTGGCGTACTGGCTGTCACAGACGATGAAGCCGCCGCGCCGCAGCCGGTTCACCAGGTGCACCAGGCACACCTTGCTGGCATCCGTGCCGGGGCCGGGCACGCTGAACATGCTCTCGCCGAAGAACGCGCCCTTGAGCACCACGCCGTAGAGACCACCCACGAGCTGCCCGTCGCGCCACGCCTCCACCGAGTGCGCGAAGCCCATTTCGTGCAGTTCGCTGTACGTCCGGATGATTTCGGGGCCGATCCAGTTGCGGTTCTCGTCGCTGCGATCGCGGGCGCAGCAGGTGATCACCTTCGCGAATGCCGTGTCGGTGCGGATCTCGAAGCGCCCCGAGCGCACCACGCGCTCGAGCGATCGCGAGACGCGGAACCGGTCATCGAGCGGTACCACCGCGCGCGGATCGCACGTGAACCACTCGATGCGGCCCGTCTCGGGCTCGCACATCGGGAAGGCCCCGCGCAGGTAGCCCGTCAGCACCAGTTCAGGGGAGATCGGCCGAGCCATGGCTCACCTATCCTCCCTTCCCATGCTTCCATTCGTCGGCACGCACCCTGCGGAAATCGTCAACGCGCGCGAGGTCCTGATCCACGGTGACCGGTACTTCGACTGCGACATCCTGCTTGCGCAGGACGCGGGTGCCCCGGCGCGCCACACCATCCGCGTGGCCGCGCATGCAGCGAAGGTGCCACTGCAGGCGGGCGCGAAGGTGCGCATCCGGTTCATCCTGGGCCAGGCCGACGAAGTGACGGCGGCCTGAGGCACGGTGCGAGGATGGTCCAGCCGCGGGAAGGTCATGCGTGGATCGTCGGTGTCAGTGGCTCAGCGCGGACGGCTCACCGCGCGCACCTGCGCGAACTGCCGGTGCCCTGCCTTGCCGCTGTGGAATCCGTAGCCCGAATGGCGCGCGCCGACCCACGGGGTTCCCTGCGCGCCGCCGCATCCCTGGTTGATGCCGATCATGCCGGCGGTGAGTTGCCGCGCCACGCCCTCGGCGTGCGCTGCTTCGCCGAAGACGGCAGCGCCGAGGCCGTAGGGTGAATCGTTCGCGAGGCGCACGGCCTCTTCGTCGGAACCGAAGGGCATGATGCACGCCACGGGGCCGAAGGTCTCCTCGCGCATGATGTCCATGGTGTGGTCGAGGCCCACGAGGACGGTGGGCTGCACGAAGTTGCCCGGTGCGTCGTTTCCGCCGGCCAGAACGCGCGCGCCGGCGCGGCGCGCGGATTCGATCTGCGACACCACCTTCTCCTTCTGGCGCGCGTTCACCATCGGGCCAACCTGCACGCCGGGCGTGGAGCCATCGCCCTGCACCAGCGCCTGGGTGCGCTCCAGGACGCGGTCGACGAAGGCGTCCTGCACGTCGCGGTGCACGTAGATGCGTTCCGTGCTGACGCACACCTGGCCGGCGTTCCGGAAGCTGTTTCGCACGGCAAACGCGGCAGCGGCGTCAAGATCGGCGTCGCCCAGCACCACCAGCGGATCCTTGCCGCCAAGCTCGAGGATCACGCGCTTCAGTCCGGCGGCGGCGTCCTGCATGATGCGGATGCCGGTGGCGCGGCTTCCGGTGAAGACGATGAGGTCGACATCGGCGAGCACCAGCGCGCGGCCCACGTCGCCGGCCCCGTGCACCACCTGGAGCACATCGGCGGGCAGGTGCTTGGCAAGCGTGCGCGCCCAGAGGTCGGCGCAGAGCGGCGTCTCCTCGCTCGGCTTCAGGATGACGGCGTTGCCGGCAATGAGCGCGGGCAGCACGCTCTGGTGCGGCATGAGCACGGGGAAGTTCCACGGCGTGATGGCCACGCAGACACCGAAGGCGTCGTGGTGCAGCTCCGTGCGCGTGCGCTTGTCTTCGAGGATCTCGGTGCGCAGCGCGTCGACGATCTCGTCCACGTCCTCGGCAAGCGAGTTGGCGCAGTGGCTGGCCTCGCCGCGGCCCTCGGCGATGGGCTTGCCCATCTCGAGCGTGGCGAGTTCGCCGATGCGGCTCGCGGCGGCCTTCAGATCCTCGGCCGCGGCGCGAACCATGGCGGCGCGGGCCTCGAGGGTCAACGCTGCCCACGCGGGCTGCGCACCACGGGCGCGGGCCACAGCGTGTCCGATATCAGCGGGGCTGGCAGCCTGCACGGAGCCCACCGCGGCGCCGGTCGCTGGGTTGGAAGAAACAAGCGTCGTCATGCCGTGGAGGATAGGCCCGGGAGCGCGGCCACCAACGGCCGATTCGGGGCGGCATCGCAGGCGGTGGCTTCCCCCAAACCGCCCTCCCCGTTACACTTTCCCGTCTCTCAACATGGGCCGTCGGCGACTGGAAGCACCAGGCGCCGCATGGTGCAGGCACTGCGGCATGACCGCCTGCTCCAGCCTCGAGAGTGCCGCGGCCAGGGTGATCCCGGTCCGCGCCAGAACGATGGCTCGCTGCGCCCCACCGGGCTCGGCGAAGGACTGATGAACCCCTGGAGACGCGCCCCGCGCACGACGAACCCCCACATACCATCGACTTCGCTACTGGCCCGTGGTGTAACGGTAGCACAGCAGGTTTTGGTCCTGCTTGTCTAGGTTCGAATCCTAGCGGGCCAGCTTCTGAAGCTTCGTCGATGGTGAACGGAACCCACCGATGAGCAGGAATACCAGTCCCAACAGCTACACCCGCAGCGTGATCATCCTGGCCGCCGGCAAGGGCACGCGCATGAAGAGCGACCTGCCGAAGGTCATGCATCCTGCTGCCGGCCGCCCCATGGTGGAGTCGGTGGTGGACGCGGCGCGCGCCGTCGGCTGCTCGCCCGTGGTGCTCGTCATCGGCCACGGCGCGGACGTGGTGCGCGCGCACTTCGCCGGCCACGCTAACACCGAGTTCGTCATGCAGATGCCGCAGCTCGGCACCGGGCACGCGGTGGACATGGCCCGCCCGCTGTTCGAGCGCGGCGCCCTGGGCGAGGAAACGCTCGTCCTCTGCGGCGACGGCCCGCTCATCCGCCCGCACACGCTGCAGGTGCTCCTGGACACGCACCGATCGAGCGGCGCGAGCGCCACGCTTGCCACCGCGGTGATCCCCGATCCACAGGGCTACGGCCGCATCCAGCGCGATTCGCACGGCAACTTCGCGCGCATCGTCGAGCAGAAGGACGCCACCCCGGCGCAGCTGGCGATCAACGAGGTGAACCCCTCGTACTACTGCTTCCGCACCGCGGACCTCTTCGATGCGCTGACCCGCGTGACCAACCAGAACGCGAGCGGCGAGTACTACATCACCGACGTCTTCGAGCTCCTCCTCCGCGACGGCAAGCGCGTCAGCGTGGTGGATGCGGTGCCGGCGGAGGATGTCCTCAGCGTCAACACCCCGGAGCAGCTCGCCGAGGTGAGCCGCATCCTCGAAGGCCGTTCCGCACCTGCAACCGGAGCACGGGCATGAGCCAGCTTGACCGAGACCATCTCAAGATCTTCGCGGCGCGCAGCGGCATGCACCTGGCGAACCTGATGTGCGAGCACATCGAGATCCCGCTCGGCAAGGCCGAGACGGTGCAGTTCCCCGACGGCGAGCTGCTGGTCAAGCTCTTCGAGGACGTGCGCGGACGCGACTGCTTCGTGGTGGCGAGCACCAGCTTCCCGGTCAATGACAGCCTGATGGAGCTCCTGGTCTTCATCGACTGCCTGCGCCGCGCGAGCGCCAAGCGAATCACCGCGGTCATCCCCTACTTCGGCTACGCCCGCCAGGACCGCAAGGACGAGGGGCGCGTGCCGATCACCGCCAAGCTCTGCGCCAACCTCATCACCGAGGCCGGCTGCGACCGCGTGATCTGCGTGGACCTGCACGCCGCGCAGATCCAGGGCTTCTTCGACATCCCGGTGGACCACCTGACCGCGTCGCCCGTGCTGGTGGAGTACTACCAGCAGCGCCGCGAGGAGCTCGGCGAGTGCGTGGTGGTGAGCCCCGACATCGGCAACGTCAAGGTGGCGAACATGTTCGCCAGCGTCCTGGGCTACGACATGGCCATCATCGACAAGCGCCGCCAGTCGGGCTCCAAGGTGGTCATCAAGAACCTCATCGGCGAGGTCAAGGGCCGCCGCGTCCTCATGTTCGACGACATGATCTCGACCGCAGGCACCGTCTCCGAGGCCGCCAAGGTGGTCATGGAGGAAGGCGCCACGGCGTGCGAGTGCGCATGCACCCACGCGGTGCTGGTGGGCCAGGCGTTCAACCGCCTCCTGGTGCCCGAGATCACCCGCGTCACCGTCACCGACACGATCCCCGGCGGAGATCGGCTGAAGCCCCTCGAGGGCAAGCTCGAGATCCGCTCGGTGGCACGCCTCCTCGGAGAGGCGGTCCACCGCATTCACCATGACCAGAGCGTCAGCGCGATGTTCCGCGAGGGCATCAGCGCGAAACGCTGACAGGTTTCCGAGAAACAGAGGCGCCCGGTCGTTCGGGCGCACGTCACTTTCAGCAACCGTAACCAACTCCAACCCCCGAAAGGAGACATACAACAATGTCCAAGGAGACCCCGGTTCTCGTCGCGAAGAAGCGCGACAAGCTCGGCACGCGCTACACGCGTCGCCTTCGCGCGGCAGGCGAACTGCCCGCAAACCTGTACGGCCACGGCAGCGAGCCGCTGCCGATCAGCCTCAACGAGCACGCCACGCTCTACGCGCTCAAGAAGGGCGCGCACGTGCTGGCCCTCAAGTTCGAGGACGGCGCCACCGACACGGTCCTGGTGAAGGACCTCCAGTTCGGCTACCTCGGCGACAACGTGATCCACATGGACCTTGCCCGCGTGAACCTCGACGAGGTCGTGACGGTCAAGGTGCACCTGAGCTTCGTCGGCCAGCCCGAGGCTGCCAAGAAGCCCGGCGCCATCATCGTGTACGACATGCCCGACATCGAGCTGTCCTGCAAGGTGCGCGACATCCCCGAGGAGATCAAGACCGATCTCTCGCAGCTCGCGGGCGAAGCCCTCACGGTCGGCATGCTCAAGCTCCCGGCCGGCGTCACCGCCGTCGCGGGCAAGGATGAGACCATCCTGCGTATCCAGATCATGAAGGAAGAGGCCGCCGCAGGCGAAGCCGCAGCACCCGCTGCCGGCGCCGCACCGGAAGTCCTCACCGCCAAGAAGGAAGAAGGCGGCGCCGCGAAGAAGTGATCGCGGGACTGAAGGGCGCAGGCGTCGGCGGCTCGTTGCCGCTGGCGGCATGAGCGCTCCGCAGAGATGCCAGAGAGCACGCAATGAAGCTCATCGTCGGACTTGGAAACCCCGGACCCGAATACGCAGGAACCCGCCACAACGTGGGTTTCGACGTGGTCGACCGTCTTGCCAGGCGCTTCGCGCCCGGCGCGACGCCGAAGTCCAAGTTCGCCGCTCTGGCCATCGACGCGGAGATCGGCGGAGAGAAGTGCATGCTTCTCAAGCCGATGACGTTCATGAACCTCTCGGGCCGCTCGGTCCTGGAGGCACTGCAGTTCTTCAAGATCGAGGCGTCGAAGGACCTCCTCGTGATCGTCGATGACCTGGCCCTCCCCTGCGGCTCCATCCGGCTCCGGCCGGACGGCTCCAGCGGCGGGCACAACGGGCTCAGCGACATCGGCCTGAAGCTCGGGTCGAACTACTGGGCGCGCCTGCGGATCGGCATCGATCCACCGGGACGCGTGCGGCAGTCCGACTACGTGCTCGGGAAGTTCTCGTCCGACCAGCAGCCGCTGGTGGACTCGTCGCTCACCGAATCCGCGCAGGCGGCCGAGGTGTGGGCGTCAAGGGGACTGCAGGAGGCCATGAACCGTTTCAACACCAAGGCCACGCGTGGCGCGGCCATCGACAGCAACAACAGCAAGGAAACCACATGAGCACTATCGAGACCCGAACCGGAAAGTACGAGGCGATGTTCCTCTTCCCGCAGTCCGCGTCCGCAGACATGAATGCGGCGATGGACCACATCAAGGAGTGCCTCTCCAAGGGCGAGGCCACGCTGCACAGCCTGATCAAGTGGGACGAGCGTCGCCTCTCCTACGACGTGAAGGGCAACAAGCGCGGCGTGTACTTCCTCTCGCGCTTCACCGCGGACACCCGCAAGGTGAAGGAGATCGAGCGTGACTGCCGTCTCAGCGAGAAGATGCTCCGTGCGCTCATCGTCCGCAACGACGAGCTCACCGACGAGCAGATGAAGAACGCGGAAGCCGCCCAGCGCACCATGGACGAGGCGCGCCTGCGCGACGAGTCCGCGGCGCCGGCCGCCGACGAGTGATCGTCAGCGACGCTTCGCAGTGAATTCGACGGGCCGCGCATCGAGAGGTGCGCGGCCCGTTCGCGTTGTGGGGCGAGCGCCATGGCGATCGCGCGGGGCAACGTTCCCACGACGCCTTCGAACTGGCCCCGTCGCCTTGCGGGGCGGGCGGGGTGGCGTTTGCGACGTTCCATTCACGCCCGCGTACTGGCCCCGTCGCCTTGCGGGGCGGGCGGCAGGGCGCCGCCCGTGCCCCTCCGGCGAGGGGGCCAGGTACCCGCTGCGCCAGTGGCGTCGGTTCGGCAATG
>JBIIJH010000020.1:0-25784 GCA_044233905.1 Phycisphaerales bacterium | reverse complement strand
CCGAATCCTCGTCCGCCGCTCCCGCAAGCCGCCCGCGTCCCGCACGCGCGGCGACCGAACTCGGATGGAGCGTGGAGGAGTCCGCTTCGCTGTATTCGATCCGCAACTGGGGCAAGGGCTTCTTCGACGTCAACGCCGCCGGTCACGTGGTGGTGCGCCCCACGCGCAACCCGGCCGTCGAGGTCGATCTCTACGAAGTGGTCGCGGGCATGCGCGAGCGCGGCTTCCGTACGCCGGTGCTCCTCCACTTCAGCGACCTCCTCAAGCAGCGCCTCACCGACATCGCCGACGCGTTCCGCGGCGCCATCCTGGAGCACGGCTACCACGGCTCCTACCAGGGCGTGTTCCCCATCAAGGTGAACCAGCAGCGCCGCGTCGTCGAGGAAGTCCGCGATGCGGGCAAGGCCCTCGGCTTCGGACTCGAGGCCGGCAGCAAGCCCGAGCTCCTCGCCGTCATGGGCATGACGAGCGACACGCCGGACCGCCTCATCATCTGCAACGGCTTCAAGGAGGAGCGCTACATCGAGTTCACCGCGCTCGCCAAGAAGCTCGGCCGCAACATCATCCCGGTCATCGAGAACATCACCGAGCTCAAGCTCATCCTGCGCTTCTACGAGCAGCACGGCGTGCGCCCGACCATCGGCGTGCGCGTCAACCTCGCCGCGCAGGGTGCCGGCCGCTGGCGCCATTCGAGCGGCCTGAAGGCCAAGTTCGGCCTCAGCATGAACGAGGTGCTCGAGGTGCTCTCGATCCTCCGTTCCAAGGGCATGGAGGACTGCCTGCAGCTCCTGCATTGCCACATGGGCAGCCAGATCCACGACATCCGCCAGGTGAACCAGGGCATCAACGAGCTCGCGCGCGTCTACACGCAGCTGGCCAAGGCCGGCGCCGGGATGAAGTACCTCGACATCGGCGGCGGCCTGGGCATCGACTACGACGGAAGCCAGACCAGCTTCGAGTTCTCGATGAACTACACGCTGCAGGAGTACGCCTCCAACGTCGTCTACAAGATCATGACGGTCTGCGACGAGGAGGGCGTCACCCACCCGACCATCGTCAGCGAGTCCGGCCGCGCCATGGTGGCGCAGCAGAGCGTGCTGGTGTTCGACGTGCTCGGCGCCAACCGCCTCGACCGCTACGTGGCCCCGGACAAGCTGCCTGCGCCGCCCGCCGGCGAGACCGAGCTGCCGCGTCCGCTCGTGGACATCTACGACGTCTACAAGACCATCAGCGAACGCCGCCTGGTGGAGAACTACAACGACCTCCTCGAGGACCGCGACGAGGCCCTGCGCCTCTTCAGCGTCGGCCTCATGAGCCTGGAGCATCGCGCGCAGGTCGACAGCATCTTCTGGGCGTCGTGCGCCAAGATCCGCGACATCGCCCGCTCGATGAGCCGTCCGCCCGAGGAGCTCGGCGACCTCGAGAGCGCGCTCAGCGACACGTACTTCTGCAACCTGTCGATCTTCCAGAGCATGCCCGACGTCTGGGCCATCAACCAGCTCTTCCCGATCGCGCCGATCCATCGCCTGGGCGAGCGTCCCACGCGCAAGGCCACCATCGCCGACCTCACCTGCGATTCCGACGGCAAGATCGACCGCTTCGTGGACGACCACGACGTCAAGAAGTGGATCGAGCTGCACGACTTCGACGAGGGCGAGGAGTACCTGATCGGCGGCTTCCTGGTGGGCGCCTACCAGGAGACGCTCGGCGACCTGCACAACCTGTTCGGCGACACCCACGTGGCCCATGTCAAGATCGACGACCAGGGCGAGTGGTGGATCGACGAGGTCATCGAGGGCGACGCCGTGCGCGACGTCCTCAGCTACGTCCACTACGACCTCGCGCGGCTCTTCTCCGAAGTCCGCCGCGAGTGCGAGAAGGCCGTGGTCAACAAGCAGATGACCGTCGCCGAGAGCCAGGGCCTCCTGAAGGCCTACGAGGCCGGGTTGTCGGGGTACACGTACCTCGAGACCGAGAGCCGGTGAGGCAGGGTTCGGGCCGGCAGCTCGGGCCGTCCATCATCTGTTTTTGAGCAACCGAACCGGCCACCCCCGGTATCCCCGGCATGTCCGCCTGGCGCGTGATTCCCGCCGCGGTTGCTGTCGGCATCGGCTTGGCCGTTGCCTCGGCGGTGGTGTTTCCGGGTTCTGGCGGGGGCCGTCCGGTGGGGCCGCAGTCGGTGGCGCTGGCAGCCGCCGAGCCCGGGGCGGGTGCCCAGTCCGTGACGGCGCTTGCCGTCCGTGCATCCGAGCCCATCCGCTTCGGTCGCGACGTCCGACCGATCCTCTCTGACCGCTGCTACCTCTGCCACGGGCCTGACCGCGCCAATCAGCAGGCCGGCCTGCGGCTCGACTCCTTCGACGCCGCCACCGCAGAGCGCAAGGATGGCGCGGCCATCGTTCCGTTCCGGCCGGACCAGTCGCTCCTGGTGCAGCGGATCATCGCCAACAGCCCCGGGAAGGTGATGCCGCCGCCCGACAGTGGCAAGCACGCGGTGTCCGACTCGGAGCGTGCCATCCTGCGGCAGTGGATCGCCGAGGGCGCCAACTATGAGCAGCACTGGTCGTTCGTGCCGCCGGAGCAGCCCGCGGTGCCCGCGGTGCGCGACGCAGCGTGGGCCCGCACGCCCATCGATCGCTTCGTGCAGGCGCCGCTCGAGCGCGCCGGCATCGCCCTCGGCACCGAGGCCGACCGCGCCACGCTCTGCCGCCGCGTGTACCTGGATCTCACCGGTCTCCCGCCGAGCCCCGAGGAGACCGCGTCGTTCCTCGCCGACGAGCGCGCCGACGCGTACGAGCAGCTGGTGGACCGCCTCCTCACGCAGGATCCCTACCGCGCGCGCTACGCGGAGCGGATGTCCGTGCCGTGGCTCGACGTGGCGCGCTACGCGGACACCTGCGGCATCCACCAGGACAACGGCCGGCAGATGTGGCTCTGGCGCGACTGGGTGCTCAAGGCCTTCCGCGACAACATGCCCTACGACCGCTTCGTGGTGGAGCAGGTGGCCGGCGACCTGATCCCGAACGCCACCGTGGAGCAGAAGACGGCAAGCGGCTTCAACCGTGCGCACGTGACGAGCGACGAGGGCGGGGCGATCGACGCGGAATACCTGCTGGAATACGCCGTGGACCGGACGTCCACCGTGGGATCCGCGTTCCTTGGCCTGACGCTCGGCTGCGCACGCTGCCACGACCACAAGTTCGACCCCGTCACGCAGGAGGACTTCTACTCGCTGCTGGCCTTCTTCAACTCGAACGAGGAGCCCGGCATCTACAGCCAGACGCAGGACCCGAACCGCGCCTACGAGCCGGCGCTCGAGGTGCCGACGGCCGAGCATGCCGCGCAGATGTCGATCCTGACGAAGGCCGCCTCGGACGCCCGCGCCACGCGCGATGCGATGGACGACGGCGAGCGCGCGCAGTTCGAGTCGTTCCGCACGCGCATGCGCGCCGAGGGCATCCGCTGGGCAGCGCTGCAGTTCGTGTCCGCCGAGAGCGCCGGCAAGGCCACGCTGATGCTCCAGCCCGACGGCAGCGTGCTCGCTTCGGGCGAGAACCCCGCCAACGACGAGGAACTCCTCGTCTACCGCACCGATGCCGTCGACCTGCGCGCGGTGGCGCTCGAGGCGCTGGCCGATCCGTCGCTCCCGGGCGGCCGCGTGGGACGTTCGGGCAACGGCAACGCCGTGCTCGATGCCATCGAGGTGGAAGCCGTCTCGGTGACCGACCCGACCAAGCGCATGACCGTGCCGCTGGCATGGGCATGGGCGGACGTGGAGCAGGCCGACGGCGACTACCGCGTGACGAACGCGCTGCAGCGCGACAGTCGCGTGTGGGCGGTGAATGCGCACAACGAGCCGGGCAGCCGCGCGGCGCTCTTCGTCTCCTCGGAGCCGTTCGGGTTCCCGGGTGGGACGGAATTGCGCGTGCGCCTGGTGATGAAATCCCCCTACGCGCAGCACGCATTCGGCCGCGTGCGGATCCATGCGGGTGCGGTGCCGGACACCATGCTGGCCGCGACGCCCTCCGCCACGGGCAACTGGTACATCACGGGACCGTTCCCGATCTCGTCCGGTGCGCAGGGCTACGACACGGTGTTCGGCCCGGAGTCGGAGGCATCGCTCCAGCTCGCCAAGGACTTCGGCTCGAAGGAGACCGGCACGTTCACGTGGCGCTTCGCGCCCGGCGTGCTTGAGGGGCAGGTGGTTGGCCTCGCGCAGGGCGTCGACGCGGAGTTCGTCGCGCGCGAGATCTGGAGCCCGGTGGCCGGCGAGGTGGAGATCTCCCTCGGCTCCGACGACGGCATCCAGGTCTATGTCAACGGCACACGGATCGCGGAAGCGCGCATCGATCGCTCGGCGGCACCGGACCAGCTGCGCGTGCGCGTGCCGCTCCAGGCCGGGCAGAACTTCCTCGTCTGCAAGGTGGTGAACACCGGCGGCAACGGCGCCTTCTATCACCGGCAGCTGCCGCGCGACGCCGACATCTCGCGCGGTGCCTTCGCGCTCGCGCTGCCCGATGGCACGGTGCGTTCCGCCATGGTCGACGCCGCGCTCGGCGCCTGGCGAGAGACGCAGTCGCCCTCCTACAAGGCGCGCGCCGAGGCATATGCCCGCGCGGAGAAGGAGCGCACCGACCTCCTGGCCATGCAGCCGCGCACCATGGTGATGCAGGAACGCGCCATGCCGGTGGAGACGTTCGTCATGAAGCGCGGCGTCTACGACCAGCCCGACACAGACCGCCCCGTGACGCGTGCGGTGCCGAAGGCGCTCGGGGCGCTGCCGCCCGACGCCCCCGCCAATCGCCTGGGCCTGGCGCAGTGGCTCGTGAGCCCAGCCAACCCGCTTACCGCGCGCGTGGTGGTCAACCGTTTCTGGGAGCAGTTCTTCGGCCGCGGCCTGGTGCGCACGTCCGAGGACTTCGGCCTGCAGGGCGAGTGGCCCACGCACATCGAGCTCCTCGACTGGATGGCGGTCGACTTCCGCGAGCACGGCTGGGACGTGCAGCGCCTGGTGCGGCAGATCGTGACGAGCGCCACGTACCGCCAGTCCTCGCGCGTGCGTCCGGAGATCGCCGCCAACGATCCGGACGACCGCATGCTGGCATGGTTCCCGCGCCAACGCCTCGGCGCCGAACAGATCCGCGACCAGGCCCTCTACGTGGGCGGGCTCCTCCGGGAGCAGCTCGGCGGCCCGAGCGTGAAGCCGTACCAGCCCACCGGCCTCTGGCAGGAGACCAGCATGCCCACGAGCAACACCAAGGCCTACGACCAAGGGCAGGGCGAGGACCTCTGGCGCCGCAGCCTCTACACCTACTGGAAGCGCGCCTCGCCGCCGCCCTCCATGCTGGTCTTCGATGCACCCACGCGCGAATTCTGCGCGGTGCGCCGCTTCGCCACCAACACGCCGCTCCAGGCGCTGGTGCTCTGGAACGACCCGCAGCTGGTGGAGGCCGCGCGCGCCACCGCCGAGCGCGCGATCCGCGATCCCGGCGATGAACGCGCACGCCTGGCGCGACTCTGGATGCGCACCACCGGCCATGTGGCCGACGACCACGTGACCGGCGAGCTCGCCGAGGCACTGGCCGCCGAACGCGCCCGCTGGGGCAGCGAGTCCGGCGCGGAGGACGCCCGGAAGATGCTCGCCGTGGGCGAATCGCCCGTGCCGCAGGACATCCCGGCCCCGGAACTGGCCTCCTGGACCATGCTCTGCAACGCGCTCATGTCGAGTGACCGTGTCATCGTGAAGGATTGACCCTGTCCTGCGCCGCGCTTCGTGGCATAGTCTTGACGGCGCCTCCCGGCCCCGTGATGAACCTGAAGCAATGAACCCCAAGCGCCCCATGACCCCGCACGCCGACGCGCTCGAGGAGTACCTCCTCAATATGACGCGCCGGCGGTTCTTCGGGATGGCGGCGTCCACCATCGGCGCGGGGCTCGGTTCGACGGCGCTTGCGGGGCTCCTTGGCCGACGCGCCTCCGCGGAAGGCGCGGCGCAGGTGGTGGTACCCGGCGCGGCCGCGGCGCCGCTTGCCGGCCCGCACTTCGCGCCCAAGGCCAAGCGCGTCATTTACCTCCACATGGAGGGCGCGCCCAGCCAGCTCGACCTCTACGACCACAAGCCGCAGCTCCTGGCGCGCTTCAACGAGGACCTGCCGGATTCCATCCGCAACGGCCAGCGCATCACCACCATGACGAGCGGCCAGAGCCGCTTCCCGGTGGCCCCCAGCAAGTTCCGCTTCGACCGCTACGCCAACAACGAGGACGGCATCATGCTGTCCGAGCTCGTCCCGCACACGGGCCGCGTGGCGAAGGACCTGTGCTTCGTGCACTCGATGCACACCCAGGCCATCAACCACGAGCCCGGCATCACCTTCTTCCAGACCGGCACCGAGCAGCCCGGCCGCGCCTGCTTCGGCAGCTGGATGAGCTACGGCCTCGGCAGCATGAACGCCAACCTGCCGTCCTTCGTGGTGATGATCACGCAGGGCGCCGGCAACATGCAGGCCCTGAGCGCGCGCTTCTGGGGAAGCGGCTTCCTGCCGAGCGAGCACCAGGGCTGCCGCCTCCGCGCCGGTCGCGACGCGGTGCTCCACCTGCGCGATCCCGACGGCGTCACCCGCGAGGACCGGCGCCGCATGCTCGACCTGGTGACCCGCCTCAACGAGGAGGAGTTCGCCGAGAGCCTGGACACGGAGACGCGCACCCGCATCGCGCAGCACGAGATGGCCTACCGCATGCAGATGTCGGTGCCCGAGCTCACCGACTTCAGCACCGAGAGCGCCGCCACGCTCGAGATGTACGGCCCCGACGTCCACAAGCCCGGCAGCTTCGCTGCCAACTGCCTGCTGGCGCGCCGCCTGGCGGAGCGCGACGTGCGGTTCATCCAGCTCTACATGCGCGGCTGGGACCAGCACGGGAACCTCCCCGGCGAGATCACGCAGCAGGCCGCCGCGGTGGACCGCGCGCAGGCGGCGCTCGTCACCGACCTCAAGCAGCGCGGCCTGCTCGACGACACGCTGGTGCTCTGGGCCGGCGAGTTCGGCCGCACCGTCTACAGCCAGGGCCAGCTCACGCGCGACAACTACGGCCGCGACCACCATCCCCGCTGCTTCACGGTGTGGATGGCCGGCGGCGGCGTCAAGCCCGGCATCACCTACGGAAAGACCGACGACTACTCGTACAACATCGTCGAGAACCCGGTCGAGGTGCACGACCTGCACGCCACGCTCCTCCACCTCCTGGGGCTCGACCACAAGCGCCTCACCTATCGCTCGCAGGGCCGCGACTACCGCCTCACCGACGTCAAGGGCGACGTGGTGCCGGCGCTGCTGGCCTGAGGCTGGCTGCTCAAGCAGAAAAACGCAGCACGCCCGCCGGCGAACCGGTGGGCGTGCGTGCGTGGTCCCGCTGCGTGCCGTTGCGCGCGCGGAACGTGGACCTCAGGCCCGACGGCGGCGCGTCGCGAAGCCCGCCGCAGCGATGAGCGCCAGGGCGCCCGGAGCCGGGATGTTGCTGCCGAACGTGACGTTGTCGAAGCCGATGTAGTTGGCGGTGCCGCCGAACACCACCGACTTGCCCGTCCCCTCGAACGAGGTGCCGATGAGCGCCCACGTGTCGTACGAGGCGCCTGGGGTGCCCTGGCTTCCGAGCGCGACCAGGTTCAGGCTCGCCAGCAGGTTGCCGGTGCCGTTGAGGCCGTCGTAGATGCTGATCGATCCGGGCTGGTCGATGCTGCTGTAGTAGGTGGCGAATCCGTCGGTGAAGCCGGCGGCGACGTTCATGATCGTGGCCGGGCCGTCGAGCCAGAACAGGATGCCGGGCATGCTGGGTGCGTTGGTGAAGTTGCCGGTCCCGCCTGCCTCAGCTGCCACGATGCCGAGCGCATTGCCGACGAATTCCACGCCGTAGTTGACGCCGAGCCCTCCGTCGTAGAAGTTGCCAACGGAGACCTGGTCGCCGATGCCCTCGAAGTCGAGCGTGATGATGGCCGCATTGGCAGCCGATGCGGTGACGAGCGAAACTGCGGCGAGCGTGATGAAATGCTTCATGTCGATCTCCCTGTGCAAATCCTCCGTTCCATCTCCCGGGCAGCGACGGTCGCGGCCCGTGATGGACGTCGGCAGTGGTGCCGTGCCGTGGATCCGTGGGATCCGTGGCGAGGCGCCTCATCCGACGCAAGGGGAGTAGTGTTCCGTTGCGGCAGCGAAAGCAACAGGGGAACGCTTCCCCCAGTTTGATGGGGGTTCGACGAAGTCCATCGGATGCAATCGGGCCGAGCTACTTCCGGAACCACAGCAGATGCTGCCACGGCAGGCGCGCATCGGTGCCGATCCATGAAAGGCCCGCGGCCTCCAGTTCTCGCCGCGCCTGGGCCTCGGACATCTTGTGGAGCGCCTTGATGGGGACCGCGGAATCCTCCGCGCGGAACTCCACCAGCGCCACGCGCCCGCCCGGCTTCAGCGCCCGCACGATGGATCGCATCATCTCCCACGGCCGGTCGAACTCGTGGTACGCGTCGACCAGCAGCACCACGTCCACCGTGCCCTCCGGCAGCATGACGTCGTCGGTGTCGCCGAGGATTCCCTTGAGGTTCGGCAGGCCTTCCTTGCGGGCGCGCGCCTCCAGGAACGCGAGCATCTCCGGCTGGATGTCCGTGCCGTAGGCGATGCCGGGTGCCACGCGCCGCGCCATGGGCACGGTCAGGCGCCCGCTGCCCGCGCCGATGTCCGCCACGCACATGCCCGGATGCAGTTCGAGCGCGTCGAGCAGGGCGCTGGTGCGTTCCTCGGCCTCGCGCGAATCTCGCTCGAGCCACTGGATGCCCTGGTGCGTCATGAAGGCGGCGATCTCGCGGCCGAAGTAGGTGCGGCCGATGCCGTCGGGCGTGGGGTCGCATTCGCCGTAGGCGCCGGTGGGCGGGATGTCCGACGACACCGATGACGTGGACGCGGCGGATGGCGTCCCGGCGGCAGGCGACGCGACCGGCGTCAGGGGCGCAACGGCCGCGGGCGCAGGCTGCCGTTCCGCGCGCTCCACCGCGGGCTCGCGTTGGCACGCCGCTGCCACCGCGGCAACTGCAACGATCTTTGCGAGTGCAACCATCGCGCGTGTTCCGTGGATCCGCATGTGCACAGGGTAGGATCCGCCGTCTCTGCTCGCAGCATCCGCCCCTCCACGTGGGCAATTTCCTCCCCATGACCACCGACCTCGCCCAGTTCCTCAACCTCGACGATTTCGAGCGCCACGCGCTGGAAGTGCTCCCGGCGATGCCGCGCGACTACTACCGCAGCGGCGCCTGGGCCGAGACCACCCTGCGCGAGAACCGCGCCGCCTGGGAGCGCCTGCGGATCTGGTACCGCGTGATGCGCGACGTGTCCGCGCGCACCACCACGGCCACCATCCTCGGCGGCCCGGCCGCCATGCCGCTCTGCGTGGCGCCCACCGCGCTCCAGAAGATGGCGCACCCGGACGGCGAGCTTGCCACGGCCCGTGCCAGCGCGCGCGCCGGCGTGCCGATGATCGTCTCGAGCCTCTCGACCACCACCATCGAGGACATCCGCGCTGCCGCCACCGCCGTGGAACCGGCCGCGCGCACCTGGATGCAGATGTACATCGGCCGTGACCGCGGCATGGTGCGCGCCCTGGCGCAGCGCGCGCAGGCCGCTGGCTGCGATGCGCTGGTGCTCACCGTGGACACGCCCGTCTGGGGCATCCGCGAGCGCGACATCCGCAACCACTTCCGCGTGCCGGAGGGCCTGCGCATCGTTCACCTCGAGCGCCCGGGCGGGCCCACCGGCCACACCGGCAGCGGTATCCAGGAGGCGCTCTCGTGGACCATCGATGCGAGCCTCACCTGGAAGGACTTCGAGTGGCTGCGTGATTCCACGCCGCTCCCGGTCATCCTGAAGGGTGTCTGCCGGCCGGAGGACGCCAAGCGCGGCGTGGAGCTTGGCGCCAAGGGCATCCTGGTCTCCAACCACGGCGGTCGCCAGCTCGACGGTTCGCCGGCCACGGTCGAGGTGCTGCCGCACTGCGTCGAGGCGGTGGGCGGACGAGTGCCGGTCCTCGTCGACGGCGGCGTGCGCCGCGGCACCGACATCCTGCGCGCACTTGCACTCGGTGCGCAGGCCGTATGCATCGGTCGCCCGGTGCTGTGGGGCCTGGCCACGGCGGGAGAGCAGGGCATCGAGCGCGTGCTGGGCATCCTCAAGCATGAGCTTGACGTGACGCTGGCCCTCGCCGGGTGCGCGGGAGTGGCGGATGCCACCGCCGATCTCCTGGCACCCTGAGCCTCGAGTCCCGACGAGGAAAAGCACACGCGGGGCGCCGGCCCTGCCGACGCCCCGCGTGGAATCGTCATCGTCCGGCGCGCTCAGCGGCGTCCGCCGCCACCGCGCATGCCACCCATGCCGCCGCGCATCGCGCCCATGCGCATCATGCCGCCGCGGTAGCCGCCGTAGTAGCCACCGTAGTAGCCGCCGTACCCGCCGTAGTAGGGGTACATGCCCATGCCCATCCAGGTGTAGTGCGGCATGGCGCCGCCGGCCATGCCGTAGCCCCACATGCTGAAGTTCATGCTGTTGCCGCCGCCGGTGTAGCCGCTGGTGGCCGGACGCTCCCCGTTGGCGAAGAGCCCGCCGGTGTAGCCGCTGGTGGCGGGGCGGGCCTCATTGTCGAAGCCCGCACCGTTGTAGCCGCTCACCAGGCCGCGGGCGCCGGTGTAGCCGCTGTACTCGCCGTAGCCGTGGTTGCCGTTGGACCAGCCTTCGTAGCCACGCTCGTAGTTGTTGGTGGGACGGGACTCGCCGCCCTCCTGCCAACCGGAGTTCTGGCTGAACTGCTGCTGTCCGCCCTGGTCGTTGCGCTGGTAGCGCTGTCCCGCGTTGTCCGCCTGGTCGTTGCGGCTCCAACCGCTGCCGTTCCAGCTTCCACCACGCTGGTAGGTGGACGGGTTCCGTCCACCGTTGGTGCCCTGGATGGCCTCGTCACGGTCGGCGTAGTTGGTCTCGCCGCGTGCGAAGGCGCCGCGGGGGCTGCCGTCGAAGTTGTGGTTCTGGTCGGGACGGAAATCGTTCATGTCGGATCCACGGGCCGTGGCGGTGGCGTTCGCCGAGCCGTCGCGCTCCTGGAAGTTGCCGACGCCCGTGCCCTGTTGGGCTGCACCTGCGCCGTCACGCCATGAGCCGTCGTTGGTGCGCGGTGCCATGGCGTTGGTCTGGCCGCCCGCCGCCGGATCCTGGCTTCCTGCGGCACGCTGCCAGCCTTCGGCGGTGCGCGCGTACGTCTGCGCACCGCGCTGCTGCATCACCTGCCCGTTTCGCGCGGCGGACACATCGTCCGTCACGCCGCCGGCATGGTGCCAGAGGCCGTTGCCACCCGTACCGTTCGCCATCTTCGCTGCATCGCCGGCCCCGTTGGCAGCCATCGATGCGGCCACCGCATTGCCGGGCGCGTTCTTCATGCGCGTGATGTCTCCTGCGGCGCCTGCGCGGTTGTAGCCCGTCGCGGCCGTATCCCAGCCGCGGCGGTACGCGCCGCTCCAGTGGTTGTTCCACCAGCCGTTGCCGTCGCGCCACCCCCACGGGTGGTAGCCCCAGCGCCATGCATCGCTGTATCCCATGCCGAGCGCGTAGCCCACGCCGTAGGCGCGTGCCTCGCCCCACCAACCGGCACCGGCCCAGTAGGGCGCGCACCAGAGGCTGTATTCGCCCCAGCCCGGATAGCCGTAGTAGCCCCAGCCGGTGTAGCCGTAGTTGGGCCAGTAGCCGTAGGTGTTGGGGTAGCCGCCGTAGGTATCCCACGTGTCGTCGTCGGTGACGTCGGAGTTGTCGCCGAGCACCAGGTCGCGCTGGCCGGTGACGCCCGGGTACGTGTAGCCGGTGCCGTAGCTCACCACGCCGTCGTTCTCGTAGCTGTTCATGTAGCCGGCGGTGAAGCCGAAGGTCACCGCTTCCGGCGTTGGGTTGTAGACCTGGACGAAGGTCACGCCGTAGAGCGGGCAGCTCGGCGGCATGGTGTAGATGGCGGCCGGCACCTTGTCGCAGAGTGCCCACGGGCCGTTCGCCGCGGCGGCAACGAACCACGCCGCATCCTGGCAGAGGTAGTAGGAGCCCTCGCAGAGGATCATCGGCGAGCTTGCGTTGGTGGCGTACTGCAGCTTGGTGCCGTCGATCGCCTTGAAGCGCGCCGGGCCGCCGAAGGTGCTGACCTTCGCCTTGGCCTTGGTGCGGTCAAGCGTGGCCACGTGCGGCACGGTCTGCTGGTAGAGCGCATCGGTGGCGGCCGACGTGCCCGGTACTGCCGCGAGCACGTTGCCCCAGCTTCCCTTCGGATCGATCTGCGCGAATGCTGCGGGAAGCGAGCTCGGCTTCGCATAGGTCCATGGCCCGTTCATCATGTCGGTGGTGGTGAACCAGCGGCCCGAGGACAGCAGCCACCATGCGTTGTCGGCGGTGGTGGTGAAGAGGTCGCAGTTGGCGTTGCCGACGGCGAAGAGGCCGTCTGCCACCTGCACCAGTTCCGGCTGGCCGTTGATGCTGACCAGGCACATCGGCGTGGTGCTCACCACCACCTCCGGCTCCTTGCCGGCGGGCGGGGCGGGCATGGTGGATGCATCCGGATGGATGGCCGGGAGCGCGGCCTGGATGGCCTTGATCGCAGCATCCGAGGGCTTCTTACCCGCGATGTACGGACCGGTGTAGCGGCTCGAGTGGAGCCACGTGTCGGTGCCAACGCGCGTGAACCAGGTGCGCGTTGCCTTCTCGAAGGCCAGCAGCGACGGCGTGTTCTGCGCAATGCCCACGCCTTCGCCCACTTCGCGCAGGACCGGACGGCCGTCGAGGAGGAGCAGCACCGCTGCATGCCCGATGACGCGGATCTTGGGCGGCGCGTTGTTCAGGTTGGCGCGTGCGGCGGCCTGGTCCTTGGCCACCTGCATGTTCTCGAGCACCACGGAGCGCTCGACGGTGAAGTTGGCGCCCATCAGGATCTTCTGCAGTTCCGCGGCGATGCCGGTGCCGTCGGCGCCGCTCGAGAGCTTCGCCTGCTGCACCAGCATGTCGGAGACCTCCACGAGGCCGGCGGCCAGGTCGTTGTCGAGCTCGGCCGTGAAGAACACCGCACCGTAGACCGGGCTGCCGCCGGACTTCGTCACGCTGAACGCCGCACGCGCGGTGGCGCGGGTGCCGCTGATCGTCTGGAACTGCGGCGTGTAGATCGTGTAGGCGGTGCTGTCGACCACGGCCAGCTGCGGCCAGAGCGTCTCGCCGTTGTCGTGCTCGGGTGCCGGCGGGAGGTTGTCGGGGTGGACCGGCGGCGGCGTGTTGGGGTCGGTGGGGGCGGCGGCGGGAGAGCCACCAGGGGTGGGAGGCTGCTGGGCGTTGCTGGGTACCGAAAGGGCTGCGCAAAGCATCAGCGGCGCAAGTACGGAACAGACAAATGACGGCTGCAGCATGACTTCTCCAGAGAAACAACGGCGGTCGGGCGTGACGCTTGGCGGAGTTTAACCAACCGTCGTGTGTCAAAGATGGAACAAACGAGTTGTAGGATCAGTTCATCACTATTACCATTCCGTCCGCAACACCCTGGCGCAACGAAGCCGGGGTGATCGGGGTTTCGGTTTCCGGAAGAATCTAAGGAACAAGCCATGAATACTCGGGTGCTCTTTGCATGTCTCGCCATCGCCGTGCAGTCGTCGGTCGCTTTCGCGGCCGATCTTCTTGTGCCTTCCCAGTATTCGTCCATCCAGTCGGCGATCAACGCCGCCGTCGACGGTGACCGTGTCGTGCTTGCTCCGGGCACCTACAACGAGCAGATGACGATCGACAACAAGTCGATCACCATCACGTCGAGCGGTGGCCCGGCCGTGACCAAGATCGATCGCGTGGGTAACAGCGGCACAATCTTCTACGTTCCTGGCGGTGCCGACAAGGCGGTCACCTTCGAGGGGCTCACGATCACCCGTTGGTACGTGTACTCGTACATGGTGCACAGTGAAGCGCCGTCCATTGTGATGAAGAATGTTCGTTGCTTCCAGGGCGGCGTCGGTCTCTACCTTCGCAACGGAGCGGACGCCACGCTCGAGGATTGCAGCTGGATCCTGATGGGCAGTTGGGACAACGGCGACAACTGGAACGCAATTCGCGGGTTTGAGGCCGGTACCAACATCACGATCCGTCGCTCGTCGTTCCAGGGGCTTCGTGCTTACTACGGCAGCGTTGCGCGGACCACCAGCCAGGGCTCGGTTGACGTCGAGGACTCGTCGTTCACGAATTGTTACTCGCGCTATCGCGGCGGGTGCATCTTCGCCGACGGAGATGCTCGAGTGTCGATGTCTCGCGTGACCATATCTGACTGCAGGAACACCGACGCAGAAACGGGCGGCGTTGTGTGGACATCCTCGGGCGCCGTGACGGTATCTGACTGCAGCGCCACAAACATTTACTCCGTCCGCGTGGGAGCGTTTGTTTTCAGCGAATCCGGTGCCGTAACAGTGCGTCGGACTTCCGTTTTGGATTCATACTCAAACAGCGATGGTGGATATGACGAAGCCGGCGGTTACATCCACGTCGGGGATGCCGCGCTACTGGTCGAGGACTGCACGTTCAAGAATCTCTACACAAACGGTTGCTCCGTCTGGGGCGCCGTCATCGGAAGTCGGACCGGCAATGCGCCTATCACGGTGACCGGAACCCGTTTCGAGAATTGCGCCGCGCGCAATTACTGCGCAAGTCGCACTGGCCGAGTCATCCATTCCTATTACCGTCCGTTGACAGTGACGAACTGCACCTTTGTCGGTTCCAACCCGTGGCAGGGTTGGGACGGCGGAGGATCGCGCTATGGAGGTGCCATCGCGGTGGAGGGCGGTACCTACTCGATTTCCGGCTGTACGTTCACCGACCAGCGGGCAACCGAGCGTGGCGGGGCGATCTACGCCTACGGGCCGGCAAGCGGGGCCATCGCCGGCTGTACGTTCACTCGCTGCCTGAACGCCAGCAATGCCATCGGATTCGACCAGGGTGCTGACGGCCAGACGTGGTCCGTCTCGGACTGTGTCTTCTCGGGCTGCGGAATCTACAACTTCAATTCGCGGCCGATGCTCGTTCAGCGCTGCGTCTTCAATCGCGATCCGTCGTTTGCGGATGCTCGCATTGAGTCGTACAACTCTGCGCCGGAATTCGACCGTTGTGCATTCAAGAACTCCGGGGGATCTTCCTCCATCGTTGTGGGCGGATCCAACTACGTGCTCCTTTCGACCTGCGGCTTCTGCCGCAGCGCCACCCAAGAGATCAGTGGCTACTACTTCGTGAACCAGCAGTGCGTGTTCGACGCTGATTGCGCACGCGATTGCGATGCCGACGGCACACCGGATCAGTTTGAAGTCAAGGCTGGGGTAGACACCGACTGTAATTCGAACGGAACGCCGGACTCGTGTGAGACGTCTTCAGGCAGCGATCCGGATTGCGATGACAACGGTTTGCGTGACATCTGCGAGATCTTCTCTGGATCCGCGCCGGACTGCAACCAGAACGGCATCCTGGACTCCTGCGAAGCGGACTGCGATCAGGATGGCATTCCGAACAGCTGCGAGATTGCCTCCGGCGCATCGGACTGCGACCAGAATGGCGTGCCCGATTCGTGCCAAGCGGATTGCGACAGCGATGGCCTGATCGACCGTTGTGCCATCACGGCTGGCGCCGTCGACTGCAACCAGAATTCAGTACCGGACAGCTGTGAAATCGCCACTACGCCAACTCTTGACCTGAACACGGATGCGGTCCTCGATTCCTGCCAGCCCGACATGCAGTTTGCCGGGCTCCAGCTGGAGATCGTCCCGATCGCACGTCGCGGCACGGACGATCTGTTCCCTGCTGGGGCCGTTTGCTACCGACTTTATGCTCGCGTGAGCGATTCGGCGGCTTCTGTCGTCGGTGTCTACGGCAACTTCCAGTATCCGATGGTGCTCAACGCCAATGGTGGCTTCTGGCAGAGCCAGTACGGTGCTGGATTCTCGAATCTCATCCCATGCGAGAATCCGGGCGCGCGTTCCAGCTACAAGTATGACAGTTGGTTCGGGGTCGGCCTTGATTGCATCGACGGCAACGCCACGCAGCAAATGGGTATCGACCTGACGTCATTCAATACGGGCGGCGGAGTGAACGACAATGACGGCATTGTCTTTGTGACGCCCGGGTCTCCGCAGGGCTTCGGCGGGGATTCCAAGCGGGTGCTCCTCGCGCAGCTGACCACAACCGAGCCGGTCTTCCCGACGGGACGGGTAAACGTCGTGGGACGCTCGAGCCTGGGTATCGGTGAGGTTCACGCATGGCGCGCATTTGGCCAGCAGATCCCTATGCCGGCACTGGTGGATTGCAACGGTAACGGCGAGCACGATGCCTTTGACATTGCTCGCGGTACCGCTCGAGACTGCGACCAGAGCGGCATTCCTGACGAATGCGAGCATCCCAGCGCCGTCACCGATTGCAACAGCAACGGCATCTCCGACCTCTGCGACTGCTACAGCGGATTCTCGAGCGATCTCAACACCAACCAGGTCCCGGATGAGTGCGAGTGCACCGGCGATGTCGATGCGAACGGCCGGGTGGATGTCGATGACATCGTTTGGGTGCTCATCAGCTGGGGCGATGGTCCCAATAGCCGTGCAGACCTCAACAGCGACGGAATCGTCAATGGCGTCGACCTTTCGTTGGTTCTTGGCGGCTGGGGCAACTGCCTCTGATCCGTGTGCCTTACGAAGGGATTCTCATGAATCGGATCGCTTTCAAATTTGTCGTTCCCCTGGCGGGCTGTCTGCTGCTTACCGCTGATGCTTCGGCGCAGGTGCCGGCCATCGCGCCAGACCGGACGATTGCTGCATCGGACGCTGCTTCGTTCGACGTCTTTGGCTATGGGCTGGCGGTGGATGGGGCGTCAATGCTGGTCGGTTCTCGCGGATGCGATACGCCGCAGGCCAACAGCGGTGCCATCTACGCGTATCGGCGCTTGTCATCCGGCTGGAGCCAGGTGCAGAAGCTTGTGTTTCCTGCCGCATCCCGAGATGACCAGATCGGCACGGCGGTTGCATTGTCGGGGGCTGTGGGCGTCGCTGGCGCTCCGGGTCGAGGTTCCTCCGGCGCCGCGTTTGCGCTGCGCTTCGACGGCGGTACCTGGTTCTCCCAGGTTGAGCTCGTTGACGCATCTGCCGGGGCGAGTGCAGGCTTTGGTTCGGCGGTGGGGTGCTCTCCGACGACCATCGCGGTCGGTGCGCCGAATTCGGCAGAAGGTGTTGCTGCCGGAGCAGGCCGTGTCCGCATCTTCGATCGTCCCAACCAGGTGTGGGTCAGTGGCCAGGTTCTGACGGCGCCATTCCCTGATCCGGGAGACAACTACGGCAGTGCGTTGGCACTCTCGGGGGATTTGCTGGCGGTGGCGGCGCCCGGTGATGATGACTTTGTCATCAACGGCGGGGCGGTGTACCTCTATCGGCGCGTGGGTGGCCTGTTCGTGCTGGCATCGAAGATCGTCGCTCCAACGCCGGCTTCGGAGGACTGGTTCGGTCGCAGCGTGTCGCTCTCCGGTTCCAAGTTGATCGTGGGCGCGTACCGCGCAGACCTCGCTGGCCGAGATGCCGGCGCTGCATTTGTCTTCGACGTTACTTCCGCAGGAGTTGCAACGTATTCGCGCGTCCTGCTGCCGCCGGCAAATGCGGTGAATGCCGAGTTCGGTAATTCGGTTTCGACCGATGGAGCGGCGATCATCGTCGGAGCTCCTGGATACGCGCCTGGAGCATCCATTCAAGGAGCGAGCTGGATCTACCTGGACAGCGACGCGAGCGCCGATGCCATGCTCACGAGCACTCCGGGGAGTTCAATGGCTCTCACCGGTACACGTGTTGCGATCGGATCCGATATCGCCGTCGCCGGCGCACCCGGTGCAACGGTCGGCATCCTGACGAGCGCTGGATCGGTGCTCCTCTTCGATCGCCTCCGGGACTGCAATCTCAATGGCACTCCCGACGCAATCGAGATAGCTCTCGGGGGTCTCTCGGACACCAACCAGGACGGCACGCCCGATCAGTGCCAATGCCTTCCGGATTTCACTGCAGACGGTTTCGTCAGCGGTGGAGACCTGGGCATCATGCTGGGTTTGTGGGGCTCAAGCGTGCCGGCCAACTTCCGGTATGTTGATCTCAACGGCGACGGGAGCATCAATGGTGCTGACCTCGGACTGTTGTTGAGTGCATGGGGGGCATGTCGCTGATCTCCAGGCTCGCGACCGGGGTCTGTTTGTTCAACCAAGAATGACCGATGCAGGCCGCTCCGATGGGGTGGCCTGCATATTTGTTGGCAACAGGGACGTGATGCCGATGGTATACTAACAAACACCAAACATCACCATGGGCTACTCCCTTCCTCCAGACTCGAACGACCGACTCCGTGCCCTGCGCGCAGCGCTGGCAGAGCGGATCGTTGCCATCGAAGGTCGCATGGCTGCGGGCCATGACGGCGTGAGCCCGGGCTCGGCTTCGGCGGTCGATGCAGCGATCGTTCCGTCGCCAGCATCGTTCGATTCCGTGCGCCATGTGCCGACCGGTTGGCCTGCCATCGATGCCGCGCTCGGCGGCGGCATACCGCGGGCAGGCCTGCACGAGTGGTGGGGGCGCCCGGACGACGTGCGCGCGGTGCTGGTGCAGCTGGCGTGGAACGCGCTGCTCCATGACGTTCGCCATCACCCCGGTGCGCATCGGCACGTGGTGTGGGTCGGGCGCGATGCGTGGCCGGCGCCCGGTGAGCTGGTGCGCGGCATGCGTGCGGGCATCGCCGGGATGTTCGGCGCGCCCATCGCACGCACGTGGCCCGATGCGCGCCTGCATGACCGTGCGCTCCTGGTCGATGTTCCTGCGCACGATGCCGGCGCGCGGCTCTGGGCCATCGAGCAGGCAGCGCGCTGCCCCGGCGTGTGCGCGGTATTCGCCGACGGGCGTGGGCTGGACCTTCCCGCCACGCGGCGTCTGCAACTGGCAGCGCAGTCGGTGCTCCTCTGCACGCTGCGCGGCGCGGAACGCAGCCCGGGCGCGCGTCGCCGTGTCCTGAGCGCGTGCAGCACGCGATGGAGCGTGGAAGGAACGCTCGCGGAGCGCGTGCCGTGGCTGCGCGTGTTCCACCCGCTGGCGGCGCGGATTCCAGCGGATCCTGCGTGGAAAGTGACGCTCGAACGTGCCAAGGGCGCCGCTGCCCATGTGGAGGCGTTGGCCGACGGAGTGCGGGCAGCGCCGAGCTGGCAGTGGCAGGGCGTGGACATGGCGCCGGCGCCCGTGCGTGCGGCATCGCATCGCCGCAGCATGCGTGCGGCACGATGTGCCGCCGAGCGCGAGGCGCGTCGCGCCGAGGAACTGCGGAGGCTGCACGAAGAAGTGCTGCACGAGATCGATGCGGGCCAGGTCGATGTTGGCCAGGTCAATGTTGGCCAGGCCAATGCGCATCAACTCGATACTGCCAGCGATCGTGGAGAGCCTGGGTATCCGGCCCATCCCGATCACCCCGGCCATCACGGGGACCGCGCGGCGTGAGCCGCCATGGAGCCGTGCCATGCCTCCCACCGTCGTCCCGTGGTTCATTGCGATCGTGCTGCCCGGATGGCCGCACTCGGCGCGCACGCTTGGGCGCATGGGCGAGTGGTGCCTGCGCTTCACGCCGCGCGTGCACGTGGAGCCGTGGGATCCGGCCGACGCTGCGCCGCCCCTTGTGCTGCTTGATGCCAGTGGCTGCCTCCGCGTGAATGGCGGCGCGCGGCGTTTGGAATCGCGCATCTCGCGCGGCCTGGCGCGGCGCGGCATTGCCCATGCGGTGGGCAGCGCCGGCGCGAGCGGGCCGGCCGTGGTGCAGGCGATGGGCGCGGCAGTGGGCGTCACGGCATGGCAGCCGGACATGGGCGCGGAGCGATTCATGGCAGCACGTACCGGGGCGCCTGATGCGCGCATCGACGCACTGCACATCGACGCACTGCCCATCGAATGCCTGCGCCTGCCGCCCGCCACGTGCACCGCGCTCCACGAGGTGAACGTGACGCGCATCGGCGAGCTGGCGGCCATTGCGCGCGCTGCACTTGCCGATCGCTACGGTCCCATGCCCGGCGAGCGCTTGGCCATGGCAGCCGGACGCTTGCCGTGGCCATTCCGTGCCATCGTCCCGCCGTCGCCCGTGGTGGGCGAGTTCGTCTTTGCCTCGCCCTGCGCCCAGCGCGAGGCCGTCGACCGTGCCTGCATCCATGCCGTGGAGTCGCTGTGCGCCGCGCTCGATGCGCGTGGCCGCGGCGTGCGTGCGCTGGCGGTGCGCGTGGAGCGTGCGCGGCTGGCACCGATCTCCGGCACCATGCACTTCGGCGCGCCCACGCGCGATCCGCAGCACCTCTGGAGGCTGCTTTCGCCGCGCATCGAGCGCATGCACCTGGGCGACCACGAGCGCGGCGAGGGCATCGAGCGCATCGAGCTCACCGCCGTCCGGCTGGGCCGATGCGCGGGCGGAACGCCGTTTCTCGGAAGGTTGGTCGCTGATGCCGCGGCGGCGTCCGCTGCCGATGGCCCGGCCGTGGGCAACGACCACCGCGCCGCCACCGAGCGCGCGGTCGGGGAACTGGTGGACCAGCTGCGCGCCCGCCTGGGCGAGGGCAGGGTGATGCCGGCGGAGCCGTAGACTGCGTGGATGGACATCGCCCGCCTGCACCGTTCTTCCGCGCTTCGCGTTGCACTCCTTGCCGTCCTGGCGCCGCTGGCGCTTGCCGGCTGCCAGATGAACCCGTTCATCGAGTCCTATCGCGGCGAGAAGCTGGCGCCGGTGCCGGCCGCACGCATCGTCACCGAGGCGCCGGCCGAGGGCACCGCGCGCGAGATCGGCACCTCCACGTTCGCGGCATCCGTGATCCGCACGCCTGACGAGTCCGCGCTCGATGCGGCGCGCGCCGTCGGCGCGGACCTGGTGATGTGGAGCCGCGGCGAGATGACCCAGCAGGACTGGATCGAGAACGACCCCGTCTACCAGCGCCGTGCCTCCGGACGCGGCGACTTTGCCTCGTACATCCCGATCCCAGGTTCGCGCGATGGCTACAAGTACACCGCGCGGTTCTGGCAGAGCATCACGGCTTCGACGCCGGGTTCGGCGTCGGCGGGGACTTCGGCGCCGGCTGCTCTCCCGTCGGCGACGCCGCCGGCCGCCTCGGCCGCGCCGGCGCCTGCGGCTGCACCGCCGGCTCCGGCGCCTTCCGCACGACCGTGATCGTGGCGGCCGGGGTCTTGAACCCATCCTTCTCGCCGGTGCGCGAGATGACCCACTGCGTCGGCAGGCGCAGCGCCTCCGGTCCGGCGTAGGTCACGGCATCGAGCGTCAGTGACGTGTTGCGCGATTCCTCGTCGCGGCCCACGAAGCCCTGCTGCACCAGCCGTCCCGTGGACTTCTCGATGGACAGGTACGTGGCGTCGCCGTCGAACCAGGTCAGCACGTAGTCGCAGTCGGCGTCGCCGATCTTGCCTTCGCCGGTCTTGATGGCCAGGAAGCCGGCCTCGGGGCGGTAGCGCGCGCGCATGATGGCGTACGGCTGCCGGTTCAAGGTGCGCTCGAACGACACGCGCCGGGTGCCCACCAGCGCCGTGGCCTTCCCGGTGTTGCCGCCGATGGTGGCGCCCTCCGGGGTGGCGATGATCTCGTAGCGGCGTACGTCTGCGTTGGTGCCGCCCACCTTGTTCCAGAGGTCCACGCGGTGCATCGAGTGCGGCCCCGTGATTTCAAGCGTTTCCGTGATGTCCCATTCCGAGGTGCCCATGACCACGCGGCGCGTCGCCACGTGGCGGAATGCCTCGGACTCGCGAACAGCCTGCTTCCCGCCCGACCACGCGATCCAGCGATCGACCGCCGCCAGTCCCTGCGCCTGCTGCTCGGGCGTACCTGCCGGGAGCTCGTCTTGCGGCTCCATGTAGAGCTTCGGTTTGGCGCGGAACGTGCGCATGCAGTCCTCGGACGCGAAGAAGAACAGCATGCTGTCCTCGATCGCGTAGCGACGCGCATCGCCGAGCCCGCCGAGCGGCCCCATGCGTCCGCACGCGCCGCCCTGCTGCGCGGCGAAGTTGGCGGGGTCGGCGCGGAAGAGGTCGAGCGTGCCCTGGCTGCTGAAGAGGTAGAGCGTGCCTTCGTAGAGCATCACGTAGCGCAGGTCGCCGGGAACTTCCTTGCCGTTGCGCAGCAGGACCGCATCGACCGGCATGGTGCGATCGGGCGGCACCGCGATCTCGAGTTGCGGCGTGGTCTTCGCATCGGCCGGCGTGGATGCCGCCGGTGACGGCGTGGTGGCGGGCGGCGTTGCCTGGGCAGGTGCGGCGGCAGGTGCGTACACGTTGTCAGGCGCTGCCTGCACGGGCGCCGGCATTGCACGCGCGGTGGGTGCAGCGGCAAGCAGCAGGAGTGCGAGGGCAGTGACGTGGGCGCGCGGGAAGGCGATCTTCATGGTGGGGTCGGCAGCGGACAGCCGCCGTCGGCAGCGTAGGCGGCAGAACGGGGCGGAATTCCGTGCGCGGGCCGGTATCCTAACAGATACCGTACGAAATCGGCACCCTGCGCTCCCATGCCTGCAATTGCGTCATTCTCCGAGCTCGCCGCCATGAGCAACTTCTCCTTCCTCGAGGGTGCGAGCCACCCCGAGGAAATCGTTGCGCGCGCGGCGCAGCTGGGCATGCCGGCCGTGGCCATCGCCGACCGCCACACGATGGCCGGCGTGGTTCGTGCGCACGTGGCTGCCAAGGAGCACGGCGTGCAGCTGGTGGTTGGCACGCGCTGCACGTTCGCGCTGGGCCTCGACGGCGAGCCCACGCACCTGGAACTGGTCCTCCTGGCCGAATCCGTGGATGGCTACGCACGGCTCTGCCGGTTGCTCACGCTTGGCAAGCGCCGCGCCGGCTGGACGCTCGACGTCGATGCCAATGCGCACGCCGTCGAGGCCGGCATCGAGACGCGCGAATCCGCGCGCAATTCCTCCACGTGCCACCTGTGGCTCCACGATCTCCTCGATGCCAGCGTGCAGTCGCTCGGCAGCGGCGAGCCCGGCGAGGGCGGCGCGCGCGTGCCCGGCGCGGACCGGCCGCTTGCACCCTTCGCGTTGCCCGGCGTGCAGGCGATCGTCATGCCGCCCGATGGCTACGGCGCCATGCATGCGCGCTTCCTGGAATCGCTCCGGTGGCTCCGGACGGTGTTCGACGACGACCGGCTTTCCCTCGGATTCGTGCGCCGCTCCGGCCCGGACGATGCGCTGCGGCTCCTGCAGCTTGAATGGCTTGCGCAGGAGACGGGCATTCCGCTGGTGGCGAGCAACGATCCGCGCTGCCACGTGCGCACACGCCAGCCCCTCCAGGACGTGCTCACGGCCATCCGCGCCGGCCGCACGGTGGAGGATCTCCGTGGCTTCGAGCGCACGCACGCCGTGGACGCGGCGCACGGCTGCGCATGGGCCGGTCCGCGGCTCATGCCGGACGACGCGCGCCACCTGGTGGGTGCCGATGGCATGCGCGCCGTGTTCCCTGACGTGCCCGAGGCAGTGCGCACCGCGGCCATCGCCCGCGCTGCGCACGTGGCGGCGCGCTGCGCGGGCTTCTCGATGTCCATGCTCCGCTATCGCTATCCACGCGAGGTGTCGCCGCCGGGCGTCGCGCCCATCGACCACCTGCGTGCGCTGGTGGAGCAGGGCGCCGCGGAGCGCTGGCCGGCCGCGGCGGGCGGTGTGCCGACGAAGGTGCGCACGCTCCTCGAGCACGAGCTCTCCATCATCCGCGACCTCGACTACCCCTGCTACTTCCTCACCGTGCATGCCGTGGTGGCGTTCGCGCGCGGGCAGGGCATCCTCTGCCAGGGTCGCGGCGCGGCGGCCAACAGCGCGGTCTGCTTCTGCCTGGGGATCACCGCGGTGGACCCCACGCGCAGCGACATGCTGTTCGAGCGCTTCATCAGCCGCGAACGCGACGAGCCGCCGGACATCGACGTGGACTTCGAGCACGAGCGCCGCGAGGAGGTGATCCAGTTCATCTACCGCACCTGGGGCCGCTCGCGTGCGGCGCTCTGCGCCGAGGTGATCTGCTTCCGCGGCCGCAGCGCGGTACGCGAGGCGGCGAAGGCGTTCGGCGTGGATCCCGCGGAGGCGCAGGCCGTGGCCGAGCGCATGGCGGATTCACCGGCGGGCACCGATGCCGCATCCCGCGCGCGCGCCGCACTGATCGAGGCCGTCCTGTGCACCGCCAAGGAACTGGAGGGCTTCCCGCGCCACCTCTCCCAGCACGTGGGCGGGTTCATCGTCACCGACGGCCCGCTCTGCGAGCTGGTGCCGGTGCGCAACGCCCGCATGGACGCGCGCACCATCGTCGAATGGGACAAGGACGACGCCGAGGCGATGGGCATGCTCAAGATGGACATCCTGGCCCTCGGCATGCTGACGGCCATCCGCAAGGCGATCGACCTCGGCAACGCGCATCCTTCGCCGGGCTGGCCGCGGGGAGCGGAGGGTTCCATCCGCGGCGCCCTCGCATACCGCACCGTTCCGCCCGAGGACGCGGAGACCTACGCCATGGTCTCGCGCGCGGACACGGTGGGCGTCTTCCAGATCGAGAGCCGCGCGCAGATGAGCATGCTGCCGCGCCTGCGGCCGCGCTGCTTCTACGACCTGGTGATCGAGGTGGCGATCGTCCGCCCGGGCCCCATCCAGGGCGACATGGTGCATCCGTACCTGCGGCGCCGCGACGGCACGGAGCCCACGGAATACCCAAACGAGGCCATCCGCACCGTCCTCGGGAAGACGCTCGGCGTGCCGCTCTTCCAGGAACAGGCGATGGCGCTGGCCGTGGTGGCCGCGGGCTTCACGCCGGGCGAGGCGGACCAATTGCGGCGCGCCATCGCCGCGTGGAAGCGCTCGGGCAACCAGATCGCGCGCTTCGGCGAGAAGCTCATCGGCGGCATGCGCGCGCGCGGCTACGGCCAGCGCTTTGCGGAGCAGGTGTTCGGGCAGATCCAGGGCTTCTCCGGCTACGGGTTCCCGGAGAGCCACGCGGCCAGCTTCGCGATGCTGGTCTACGTGTCCGCGTGGCTCAAGCGCCACCATCCGGCGGCGTTCACGGCGGCGCTCCTCAACAGCCAGCCGATGGGCTTCTATGCGCCGGCGCAGCTCGTGCGCGACGCGCGCGAGCACGGCGTGGAAGTCCGTCCGGTGGATGTGCTGCGAAGCCAGTGGGATTGCTCGCTCGAGGATGCGGCCAGCCCCGCGCTGCGCCTGGGCCTGCGCATGGTGTCCGGCCTGCGCGAGGAGGACGGCCGCGCGGTGGTGGACGCCGCGCGCGCGCACGGCACGTTCACCTCCGTGGAAGCCATCTGGCGCGCCTCCGGCTGCAGCCTGCACGCGCTGCGGCGCCTGGCCGCGGCCGATGCGTTCGCGGCCATGGGCGTGCCGCGGCAGCAGGCACTCTGGCAGGTGCGCGCGCTGCGCGACGGTGACGCACCGGTGCTCGACGAGGCCGCGGAGCAGGGTGCCACGCTCTTTGACATGTCGCCGCAGCCGTTGCCGGCGGTGCCGCCGCTCCAGTCGGTGGCCGCCGACTACGCGGGCGCCGGTCTCTCGTTGCGTGACCATCCGATCCGCTTCCTGCGCGAATCGCTGGCGCGTCGCGGCGCGGTGCCGTGCGCAGCGCTGCGTGCCATCGGCGAAGGCCGTACGCCCCGGCCGTCCGCCTCCATGGCCGGCCTGGTGCTCTGCAGGCAGCGGCC
>JBIIJH010000122.1:0-7490 GCA_044233905.1 Phycisphaerales bacterium | reverse complement strand
CGTTCCGGCCCGCCGAGGCCGCCGAGCCGCAGTCCGACGAAGTGTTCCTGCGCATCGGCGATCCGCTGGACCCCACGCACGTGCTGCGCGTGGCGGCCGATGGCACGCTCGAGATGAAGAGCGGCCCGGACGACGGCGTGGCCGCGGGCTTCATGGCGTGGAGCGACCGCTGGCGCGCGCGCATCGAGCTCCCGGAACCGTGGCTTCCCCCGGCCGGACCGTCATCACGGCCGTTCCTCCTCTCGCTCGAGCGCAATCCCGGTCCGCCGCATGCGCGCCAGACTGCGGGGCTTGCGCGGCCCGCGTGGCTGAAGGCATCGGCGCCGGTGCTCGTGGACCTTGGCCTCTGGGACGACTTCGGGCACTGAGGCCCGCGCGCCGCGCCACCTATACTCGCCGCGCCATGAACGAGGAGAACAACGTGCCATACGAGGCGGAAACGGCGGAGACGGCGGGAGCCGCACCGCTGACCGCTGCCGAACCCGCGCGCAAGCCGCGCGTGGTGGCGCTCCTCAACCAGAAGGGCGGGGTGGGCAAGACCACGAGCACCGTGAACCTGGGCGCCGCGCTCGCGCGCTACGGGCAGCGCGTCCTCCTCATCGACCTCGACCCGCAGTCGAACCTCTCGCTCCACTTCGGCGTGGAAAGCGGCTCCGAGCAGCGCACCATCCGCGACCTGCTGCTTGACCCCACCTGCCGCGTGGAGGACTGCGTGCAGAGCGCGCGCCCGGGCCTCGACTTCATCCCCGCCGTCACGGAACTGGCGCTGGTGGAAGGCGAGCTCGCACAGCAGGAAGGCATGCAGTCGGTGCTGCGCTCCAAGCTGGAGCCGATCTATGGCAACTACGACGTGGTGCTCCTTGATTGCCCGCCCAGCCTCGGCGTGCTGAGCGTGAATGCGCTCACCGTGGCCGACGAGGTGTTCGTGCCGATGCAGGCGCACTACCTGCCGCTGCGCGGTCTGGAGAAGTTGCTGCAGACCGTGCACCTGGTCTCGCAGGGCCTGAATCCCGCCATCCGCGTCACCGGCATCCTGCTCTGCATGCACGATGGCTCCTCGAGCCACGCGCAGGCCGTGATCGGCGAGATCGAGGCGCAGCTGGCCCAGTTCCGTGCCACCGACGTGCCGTGGTCCGCCGCCACCGTGCTCGATCCGCCGGTGCGCCGCAACATCAAGCTTGCCGAGGCACCGTCGTTCGGGCAGACCATCTTCGACTACGCGCCGCGCTGCCCGGGCGCCGACGACTACCGCCGCATCGTGAAGGGCCTGCTCGAGCGCTGGGAACTGCCGCACGGCGAGTTCGAAGGATCGCGCCCGCGCGCGACACGCGATGGCGAGGCCGCGCCGAGGAAGCGCGCGCGCCGTGCAGCGAAGCCTGCCAAGGCCGGCGTTTCGGCGAAGACCGCCAGGAAGCGCGCGGCTGGTCCGAAGGCTGCGAAGTCGGCGAAGTCCGCAGCAAAGCCTGCGAAGCCCGCGCCGAAGGAAGCCAAGGCGAAGATCGCGAAGGTCGTGAAGGGCACCAAGAGCGCAAAGCCTGCAAAGTCGGTGAAGTCGGTGAAGTCTGAGAAGAGCATCAAGGCCTCCAAGCCCTCGAAGGCCGCGAAGCCCTCCAAGCCCTCGAAGCCGAAGCGATCCGCCACGAAGTCCGCCGCCCGCGCCCGCGCCGGTCGTGGATCCGCACGATCCGCCTCGCCGCGCGCCCTCCGCTCCGGCGGGCTCAGCCTCTGAGCGCGCGCATGGCCACTCCTGCCGACGCTCTTCCCCGGCAGGAATCGCCTGTGTTTCCAGCATTGCCCGTCGCGCTCCCCGCTGCATCGCCCGTGGCGATCGCCGCGCGCAACATGCGGTTCGTGTTCCTGGCCGCGCTCGCCTGCGTGTTCGTGGTGACGCACATTCCGCGGTTGGCGGTGGGTACTTCCGATTCACCCATCGACAAGCTGGTCCACGCCACTGCCTACGGCGTGCTGGCCGCACTCTTCCTTTTGGCGCGCTGGTGGCGCCCCGTCTGGCCCGCGCTCGCAGCGCTTGCCGCGTGGGCGGCGCTCGATGAAGTCACCCAGGCCATCCCCGGTCTCGGACGCTCCGCAGACGTCGAGGACTGGCTCGCCGACGTCACCGGCATGGCGATCGCCGCCGCCTTCTTCGTGGCTGCCGCACCGGTGGGTACGGGCGCGGCGCGGCTCCTCTGCCAGCGCCGCCGCATCGCGGGCGACACGCTCCTCTGCAAGGTCACCGCGTGGTTCCATCTTGCCACGGTGGGCGTGCTCGGCTTTGCCGCGGGCGCGCCGCTCGGCGTGCTGCTCGACTCGTTCTTCGTGCGCAAGGGGCCGCAGCCCTGGCAGTACGGCCTGATCGGCGGCGTGCTCGGCGCCGGGATCGGCATGCATGCGCTCTGGGAGTTCGGCGTGCGATCCCGCCTGCGTCGCCTCGGCGAGACGCGCCCGTGCATCGCGTGCGGAAGCGCCATGGAACCGCAGGCGCAGTCATGCCCGGTGTGCAGCCGCGCCCGTGCCGAGACTGACTGGGCACCCGTTGCGCCGCTGCAGGGTTCGGAGGAACTCGTGGCGTGTCTCGTGCCCATCCTCCTCTCGCTTGCGGGCATCGTGGTGGTGAGCGCGTCCGCCATCGTATTGATCACCGTGCTCCGGCTCCGGAGCGAGTGGGTGATGCGCGGCGACACCTGGTACCGCATGCTGCCACCCGATGCGCGCGTCCTGGGCGACATCGCGCTCGTGGCGCTCTTCGGTGCGTGGGGCCTGCGCCGCTGCCGCGTGCGCATTGCGAGGCAGGTGGACCGCTGCGGCGAGCGTTGCCTCGGTTGCGGCTACGACCTGCACGCCACCGCGCCCGAGGTGCGCGCCGGCACATGCCATGAATGCGGCGGCGGCTTCGTGCGCGTTCACTAGAATTGCCCTCCATGTCCCGGACGGCGATCATCGGTGGAGGTCTTGCAGGGCTCGCATGTGCGCACGCGCTCCAGGCGCGCGGCGCGGAGTGGACGCTCTTCGAGGCATCCGACGCAGTGGGCGGGCGCGTGCGCACCGACATGGTGGACGGATTCCGGCTCGACCGCGGTTTCCAGGTCTATCTCACCGGCTACCGCGCCGCGGGCGAGCTCCTCGACTACGCCGCGCTGCGGCTCAGGCAGTTCCACGCAGGGGCCATGGTCTTCGACGGCAGGCGCTTCGTGCGTGTCTCCAACCCGCTTCGTCACCCCATCGACGCGCTGCGTGGCCTGGCGTCCAGCCCGGCCACGGCCATGGACCTCGCGCGGATGGCGCCCATGGCCATCGACTCCGTGCGGCATCCGGTGCTCCAGCCCGGCCCCCCGTCGGGCAGCACGCTCGACATGTTCGAGCGCATGGACATCACGCCCGCCACGCGCGATGGCTTCCTCCGCAGCTTCTTCGGCGGCGTGTTCCTGGATCGCTCGCTCCAGACCGACGAAAGCCAGTTCCGCTTCATCTTCTCCACCTTCGCACGCGGCGAGACGGTGGTGCCGGCACTCGGCATGGGCCAGATCCCTGCGCAGATCGCCGCGACGCTGCCCGCCGACCGCATCCGCCTGCGCACGCCCATCGCGGGCTATGTGCGTCGCGGCAACGGCTACCTGGTCCGCACCGCCGCCGGCGAGGAGCTGCCGTTCGACGCCGTGGTGCTCGCCACCGACATGTCCTCCGCGCATGACCTGGAAGGCCGGATCGTGGAGCGCGACTGGTGCTCGACCTCCACCTTCCACTGGGCGTGCCCGCGCGGGCGGCTGCCGGCGCCGCTCCATGAGCCGATCCTCTTCCTCGACGGCACCGGCGAAGGCCCGGTGAACCACGCGGCGTGCCTTTCCAGCGTGGCGCCCGAATACGCGCCCGAGGGCCAGTCGCTCGTGATGCTCAATTTGGTGGACGTGGACTGGTCCGCGGAGAGCATGTCCTCGGTCACTGCGCGCATGGTGCTCCAGATGGAGCGCTGGTTCGGCAAGGGCGCCATGACGGGTTGGCGGCTCCTGCGCACCGATCGCATCCTGCGCGCGCTGCCGCGGCAGCACACGCAGGACCTGCACGGCCGTCACTCCACGGAACTGGACGATGGCCTCTTCCTGGCCGGCGACCACGTCACCGACGCCTCCATTGACGGAGCCGTGCGCAGCGGCACGCTGGCCGCCGAGGGCGTGATGCGCTGGAACGCCGTCAGCCGCTGACGGGCGGGGCGGCAGGGGCGGGGGCAGCAGGCTTCGCCTCGGTCGACTGCACCTGCAGCACCGCGGTCGACATCTTCGGCTGCACGCCGTTGCGGATGATCTCGACGCGCGCAGTGCGGGTGTCCTTGCGATAGACCAGGACCGCCGTGTTCGTGTTGATGGTGGTGGACGCCAGCTCCCAGCCGGCAAGCTGGAACCGGGACATGGTCTGGTCCGCCAGCTGACGAAGGTCGACCACCGGGCCCTTGTAGGCAAACTGGCCGGCCACGACGCGGTCGCCCTGCTGGCGGATGCCGGAGCTGTCGCGCGGGGTCAGTCCGGGCACCTGCGGCAGGTCCGTCTGCAGCACCGTGTCCGGCTCGCTGGCGCATGCGGCCACCACGGCAAGGAGAAGTGCGGCGATGGCTGCGGGGGCGGCTCGCATCTGTCCGATACAAGGTAACCGCAGCACCCCCGCCGCGCACGGATCGTGCGGCACGCAAGGACCGCATGGGACGAGGATTCGAACGCCACGCCCGCACCTTCACGGTGCTCACCTTCGTCAGCCGCCTCACCGGATTCGTCCGGGACGCGCTGCTCGCCCGCGTCTTCGGCGCCGGCATGGCCATGGACGCCTTCAACTTCGGCTTCCAGGTGCCCAACCTCTTCCGGCGCCTGTTCGGCGAGGGCGCGCTCACCGCCAGCTTCCTGCCCATCTACACCAAGCTCGACCGCGACCATCCGGAGACGGCGCGCCAGTTCGCGGGGCTCATGCTTGCGCTCCTGGCGATCCTCCTCTCCGGCATCACCATCGTCGGCGAGGTCGCGCTCTTCCTGATCCGCGACCTCACGTCCACGCCGCCGCTGGCCATGCAGCTCCTGATGGTGATGCTGCCGTACATGCCGCTCGTCTGCCTGGTGGCGCTGGTGGGCGCCATGCTGCAGACGCACGGAAAGTTCGGCGCGAGCGCGGCGAGTCCCATCATCCTCAACGTGTGCATCGTGGCGGCCGGGCTGTACGGCAGCTTCTATGCATCGAACGCGGGGTTCGGTCCGCACCTGGACCCGGTGCCGCACATCGAGATCGTGGCGTGGAGCGTGATCGTGGCCGGTGTCATGCAGCTGGCGTGGAGCCTGTGGTCGCTGCGGCACCACAGGATCCGCCCGCACCTTGATCTGCAGGCCAACTGGCCGCACATGAAGGACGTCCTCGTGAAGGCCCTGCCCATGCTCCTGGGCCTCGGCATCTTCCAGGTGAACACGTTCGTCGATGGCCTGGTGGCCAGCTACCAGACCACGGTGGGGCCAACCATCTTCGGCATCGAGTATCCGCTGCCGGCCGGCAGCATGACGGTGCTCAGCTATGGGCAGCGGCTCTACGAATTCCCGCTCGGCGTGTTCGGCGTGGCCATCGCCACCGCCATCTTCCCCGCGCTCGCGCGCGAGAGCAATGAGCCGGAGCGGTTCCTCGGCACGCTCCGCCGCGGCATGCGGCTCAGCTTCTTCATCGGCTTCCCGGCCTCGGTGGGCCTGGTGCTGGTGCGCGACCACCTCTCCGCGGCCATCTTCCAGGGCGGCAAGTTCAGCCACGAGGACGTGCAGAAGGTGGGCTTCGTGCTGGCCATGTACGCGCCCGCCATCTGGGCGTACTCCATGCAGCAGCTGGCCACGCGCGCCTTCTACGCGGTGGGCGACAGCACCACGCCGGTGAAGGTGAGCGTGTGGATGGTGGTGCTGAACTTTGCGTTGAACGTCACGCTCATCTGGACGCCGCTCGGCGTGGGCGGGCTGGCGCTCAGCACGGCCATCGCCGCGGTGGTGCAGATCGTGATCATGACGCGGATCATGCACCGGCGCTTCGGCGCCATCATGGACGCCCCGACGCGCGCGTCGTTTGCGCGCACCGTGGTGGTGAGCGCGGTCATGGCCGCAGCGGCCTGGCTGGCGTCGATCGCCTTCGCCGGGCAGAACACGTGGACCTGGAGCGTGGCCGCCACGCTGGTGCTGGCCGGCGTCGGCATCGTCACCTACGTGGCAGCGGCACGCATGCTCAAGATGCCCGAGCTCGGCTGGGCGATTCGGGGCAAGTCACCGGACTGAAATTGGTGCACGCAGGGGCCCCAGCCGGAGAGCAGCAGTCCCAGGTCGGCGCCATCGATGCGGCCGTTCTGGTTGAAGTCGGAGGCGCCCGGAACCCCTGGCTCCCCTCACCCCACCCGCCAGCTCGCCCCATCCCGCACCACGCGTCGATAAAGCGTGTCGCGCTCCACCGCTGTGCCGCCCGCCTCGCGGATCGCTCGCACCAGGTCGCCGACGCTCGTCTCCTGGTGGTTCCCCTCGCCGACCGCCTTGGTGATGTCGTACCAGACCACCGTGCCGTCGATGTCGTCGGCGCCGGCCTGCAGCTCGAGCTGCGCCATCGGCAGCGTCTGCATGATCCAGAACGCCTTCACGTGCGGGAAGTTGTCGAGCATCAGTCGCGCCACGGCCAGCGTGCGCAGGTTCTCGAGGCCCGTCGGCCCGGGCAGGTATTCGAGCTCGCTGGCGTTCGGGAAGAATGGCAGCGGGATGATCGTCTGGAAGTAGCCGGTGGTGAGCCCGCGCGAACCCGGCATCGGCAGGCGCTCGTGCGGATAGAGCTCGGCGGGCCCGGTGAGCACCACCGCGCCGTCCGCGGCCACGGGAATGCCCTGCGCCTTCGCCCACGCGGCAAGCGTGTGGTCCTGCTGCGTGCGCAGGAGCTCCATGTGGTGGAGGCGCTCGCTGCGTTCCTCGATGTGCCCGTACAGCATGGTGGCGTTCGAGTTGATGCCCAGCTCGTGCGCCGCGCGATGCACGTCCAGCCACTGGTCGCTGCGGATCTTGCCCTTGAACGCCTCGTCGTGCACGCGGTCGTCGAACACCTCCGCGCCGCCGCCCGGCAGGCTGCCGAGGCCCGCCTCGATCAGGTCCTTCAGCACGGCCTTCACGCCCTCGTACCCCTCGCCGCCGCGCTTGGAGATGCGCTGCAGGTGGACGATCTCCACGGCGGTGAACGCCTTGATGTGGATGGCGGGCGCCTCCTCGCGGATGGCGCGCAGCATGTCGGTGTAGTAGCTGAACGGGAGCCACGGATGCAGTCCGCCCACGATGTGCATCTCGGTGGCGCCGCTCTCGCGCGCCTTGCGTGCCTCGGCGCGGATGTCCTCCAGGCCGTGCTCGTACGCGCCGTCCTGGTCCTTCTTGCGGTGGAACGCGCAGAACTTGCAGCTGAGCGCGCAGATGTTCGAGTAGTAGAGGTGCCGGTTGATGTTGAAGAACACCTGGTTGCCGTGC
>JBIIJH010000121.1:0-7526 GCA_044233905.1 Phycisphaerales bacterium | reverse complement strand
CGGCGCACCTCGTCGATGTCCGTGGGACGGTAGTTGTCGTACGCGAGGTGGTCCTGGATGCGCTGGATGAAACGGAGGGGCACGCAGGCAGGGTACTTGCGCGTGCTATCGCCGACCGCGCTTGGAGCTCGAACGCATGGACTTTGCCGGGGATTTCGCCGGATTCTTCCTGCCGCGCTCCGATGCCGCGCGCTGGCGCGCGATGGCGTCGCGCAGGTTTCCCGCACCGCGGCCGTCGCGCGCGGGGTGGGTGGAGTTCACCTTGCCGGTGTCCGCGGGCGTGGGGGCACTCGGTGCGGGTGCGGGCGCAGCGGCCGCCGGGGCCGCGGGTGCGTCCTTCGCGGCGCCGGGCTTCGCCTCAGCAGCAGGCTTCGCGTCCGCGGCGGGCTTCGCGTCCGCGGCGGGCTTCGCCGCGTCCTTCACCGCGCTCGCTGCAGCCGGCGCCTCCGCCGGTTCCGCCGCTCGCCCGCCGGTGAATATGGCCGCGCCCATGCCGATCTTGCGCACCGCGGTGGCGCGCTTGCACTTGGGGCAGTGCGTTTCATGCGGCGCCTTGATCGACTGGAAGAGCTCCCAGCCGTGGCCGCACTTGCTGCATTCGTAGTCGTAGGTGGGCATGTGATGTCAGGGAGCGACGGCCACCTTCGCCGGACGCAGCACCGTCTCGCCGAGGCGATAGCCCGGCTGGAGCGTCATGCTCACGCAGCCGCTCGCGATGCCGTCCGCGGGGCGATGCATGATGGCCTCGGCCTGGTGCGGATCGAACGCGTCGCCTTGCTGCGGCTGGATGAGTTCCACGCCGGAGCGCTCGAGCGCCTTGATGAGTTCGGTGCGCACCATGCGGATGCCGTCCACGGCCGCGGCCACGGTCATGCGGGCCGGGTCCTGCGCGAGTGCGAGGTCGAAGTGGTCGAGCACCGGGATCACGTGGCGCACCACGGCGCCGGTGGCGTTGAGCCGCATGCGCGGCTCCTGCTCGTTGGTGCGGCGTTGGAGGTTCTGGAAGTCCGCGATGGCGCGCAGCGTGTCGGCCTTGGCCGCGTCGAGCTCCGCCTCGAGCGCGTGGATGGCGCTGCGCATCTCCTCGCGTTCGGGGGCGCAATCATCGACGAAGGGCTGCGCCTGCGATTCCGCCTGGCGGTGCTGGCGCTCTTCGTCGGGCGAGCTGTCCTTGGTGTGGTGGTGCCCGTGCGGACGGTGGTGGGATTGTTCGTGGTCGGTCATGGCGTGTTCCGTGCTGCGTGTGCGTTGGCGTGTGCTTCTGCGTCGTTCCGGCGTCCGTGGCTGTCTCAGTTCCCCAGCGAGTCCTTCATCTTCCCCCAGAACCCGACGCGCTTCTTCGCGGAATCATCCTGCTTCGCGCCCTTCGAGCCGTCCTTCCTGGAGTCCTTGGCCGCCGGCGGGGCGGGGCGTTCGGTGTCGCGAAGGGCCGCGATGAGCTCCTTCTGCTTGGCGGTGAGCTTGCGCGGCACCACCACGTGCACCACCACCACCAGGTCGCCGCGCTTGCCGGTGCGCAGGTCCGGCACGCCCTTGCCGTCGAGGCGGAAGAGCTCGCCATGCTGCGTGCCGGGGTCGATCTCGGTCTCCGAGCGGCCCTCGAGCGTCTCCACGGTGACCGTGCCGCCGAGCGCGGCGTCCGCGAAGGACACCTCGAGCGCGGTGATGAGGTCCGACTGCTGGCGCTCGAAGCGCTCGTCCTCGGCCACGCGCACCACGATGTGCAGGTCGCCGCGCACGCCGGTGCCGTCCGGGCTCATCTGCGGCGGCGGCGGCTCGCCTTCGCCGGCCACGCGCACCACCTGGCCATCGGAGATGCCGCGCGGGATCTTGACGCTGAGCTTGCGCTGCACGCTGGTGCGTCCGGCGCCCGAGCACTCGCTGCACTTGTCCTTGATGATCTGCCGACGGCCCTGGCAGGTGGGGCACGTGGTGACCATGCGGAACAGGCCGCCGAGGCCGTTCTGCGCCACCTGGCCCTGGCCGCCGCACGTGGTGCATTCCGTGGGCTTGCTGCCGGGCTTGGCGCCGCTTCCCTTGCAGGGGCTGCAGACCTCGAGCCGCTTGAACGGGATCTCGCGCTCGCAGCCTTCGAGCACCTCGACCAAGGTGATCTCCACCTCGGTCTCGAGGTCGTAGCCGCGCGCGGGGCCGCGCTGGCGCCGGCCGCCTCCGCCGCCCTGGCCGCCGAAGATGTCGTTGAACATCGAGAAGATGTCCTCGACATGCATCGAGTTGAAGTCGTGTCCCGCGCGGCCGCGGAGGCCCGCGTGGCCGTGGCGATCATAGACGGAGCGCTTCTCGGGATCGCTCAGGACCTCGTAGGCCTCGGCGCATTCCTTGAAGCGGACCTCCGCCTCGTCGTTGCCCGGGTTCTGGTCGGGGTGCCACTTGATGGCGAGGCGCCGGTAGGCGCGCTTCACTTCGTCGCCGTTGGCATCGCGCGCGACGCCGAGGATCTCGTAGTAGTCGGCCGAGGTGCTCATGCGCGCATCTTCCCGTCTCGGGGCTTCCGCTGCCCGGCTGCCCGGGCGCGCCGGCCGATGGTGGCCGGAAGAACCCGAGGCCGGGCCCGGCGGCACATGCCGCACGGACCCGGCCTCGGGGAAATCACGTCAATCAGCTCTTGGCGCCGGTCACGGGCTCGGCGTCTTCCTTGAGCTCGGTCACCAGCACGTCGGTGGTGAGCATCAGGCCGGCCACGCTGGCGGCATTCGTCAGCGCCGTCTTGGAGACGAGCGCCGGGTCGATGATGCCGGCCTTGACCAGGTCCTGGTACTCGCCGGTGGCCGCGTTGTAGCCGTGACCACCCTTGCCCTCGAGCACCTTCTCGCAGACGAGGTCGCCGTCGACGCCCGCGTTCTGCGCGATCTGGCGCGCCGGTGCGCGGAGCGCCTCGGCGATGATGTCGAAGCCGTAGCGCTCGTCGCCCTTGGCCTTGGAGCGCGCCGCCTGCACCGCCTCGATGGCGCGCAGGAAGCTGACGCCGCCGCCGGGCACGTAGCCCTCCTTGGCAGCAGCGCGGGTCGCGTGGAGCGCGTCGTCGACGCGGTCCTTGCGCTCCTTCATCTCCACCTCGGTGGCGCCGCCGACGTTGACGATGGCAACGCCGCCGCCGAGCTTGGCCATGCGCTCCTGCAGCTTCTCCTTGTCGTAGTCGCTGGTGGAGCGGTCGTAGGCAGCCTGGATCTGGCCGATGCGCGCCTCGATGTCCTTCTTCTTGCCCGCGCCCTCGACCACCACGGTCTCGTCCTTGGTGACGACGATCTTGCGCGCGCGGCCGAGCTCGTTGAGCTCGACGGACTCGAGCGTGCGGCCGGTGTCGCCGCTGATGAACGTGCCCGCGGTCAGCACGGCGAGGTCGCCGAGCATGGCCGTGCGGCGGTCACCGAAGCCCGGCGCCTTCACGGCGCAGATCTGCAGCACGCCGCGGAGGCGGTTGACGACGAGCGCCGCGAGGGCCTCGTTCTCCACCTCCTCGGCGATGATGAGGAGCGGCTTCTGCGCGGTGGCGATCTTGTTGAGGAGCGGCAGGAGGTCCGCCAGGTTCCCGATCTTCTTCTCGTAGATCAGGATGTAGGGGTTCTCCAGGACGCACTCGGCCTTCTTCGGGTCGGTCATGAAGTAGGGCGAGATGTAGCCCTTGTCGAAGCTCATGCCTTCCACGTAGTCGAGGGTGGTCTGGTAGCCCTTGGCCTCCTCCACCTCGACGACGCCGTCGGCGCCGACCTTGTGGATGGCCTCGGCGATGAGCTCGCCCATGGCGGCATCGTGGTTGGCGCTGACGGTGGCGACCTTCACCAGGTCACCCTTGCCGGCGCACTTCTTGGCGCTCTCGGTGATGGCGTTGCAGGCCACCTCGGCGGCGTCGTTGATGCCGCGCTGCACGGCCACGGCGTTGGCGCCGGTGGCGATGAAGCGGAGGCCGCCGTTGAAGATTGCCGCGGCCAGCACGGTGGCGGCGGTGGTGCCGTCACCCGCGACGTCGGCGGTCTTCTTGGCAACCTGCTGGACCATGCGCGCGCCCATGTTGGCGAACGGGTCGGTGAGCTCCACTTCCTTGGCGACGGTCACGCCGTCCTTGGTGACCTGGGGGCTGCCCCAGCTCTTGGCGATCACCACGTTGCGGCCGGTGGGGCCCATGGTGACGGCCACGGCCTGGGCGATCGCGTCGACGCCCTTCTTGAGCTCGGCCTGCGCGGCCGGCGTGAACTTCATCTGCTTGCTGCTGCCCATTGTTGGACTGCCTTCCTTTGGTGTGCGTTGGTGCGGTGCGGGTGCGGCTCAGGAATCGAGCACGCCGAGCAGCTCGCTCTCGCGGACGATGATGTGCTTGACGTTCTTGATCTCGACCTCGGTGCCGGCGTACTTGCCGAACACCACGGTGTCGCCCTTCTTGACGAGCATGGTCATGCGCGTGCCGTTGTCGAGCATCTTGCCGGGGCCGGTGGCCACGACCTTGCCCTGCATCGGGCGCTCCTTGGCGCTCTCGGGGAGGAAGAGGCCGCTGGCGGTCTTGGTCTCCGCCTCGAGGGGCTTGACGAGGACGCGATCTTCGAGCGGACGGACCTGGGTGGTGGACATTGCTGAGTTCTCCGTGTTTCTGGTTGTTGTTGGTGTTCGTGTGTTCTTGATTCGTGGCGTTGATTCGATTCGTCGCGGCGGGCTCACATGCCCATCATGCCGCCCATGCCACCCATTCCGCCCATGCCACCCATCCCGCCCATGCCACCCATGCCGCCATGGTCGTGGCCGTGGCCGCCGGCGGCCTCGTCCGCGGGCTGCGGCTTGTCGGTGATGATGCAGTCGGTGGCCAGGAGCAGGCTGGCGACGCTGGAGGCGTTCTGCAGCGCGCAGCGATCGACCTTGGCCGGGGTGATGACGCCGTCCTTCATGAGGTCGCCGAACTGGCGGGTGAGGGCGTTGAAGCCCTCGTTGCCCTTCAGCTCCTTGACCTTGGCGACGATGACGGTGCCCTTCTCGCCGGCGTTGTCGGCGATGGTGCGCAGCGGGACCTCGATGGCCTCGGCCACCAGGTCGACGCCGGCCTGCTCGTCACCCTCGAGCTGCGCGCGCAGCTTCTTGAGTGCGGGCAGGGCGCGGATGAACGAGGTGCCGCCGCCGGCAACCACGCCCTCGGCGATGGCCGCGCGGGTGGCGTGCAGGGCGTCCTCGACGCGCGCCTTCTTCTCCTTGAGCTCGCTCTCGCTGGCGGCGCCCACCTTGATCTGCGCCACGCCGCCGGCGAGCTTCGCCAGGCGCTCCTGGAGCTTCTCGCGGTCGTAGTCGCTCTCGGTGGCGTCGATCTCCTTGCGGAGCATCTCGCAGCGGCCCTTGATGGCGCTGGTGCTGCCGGCGCCCTCGATGACCGTGGTGTTCTCGCCGTCGACCTCGATCTTCTTGGCCTGGCCGAGCTCGGCGAGCGTGACCTTGTCGAGTTCCACGCCGAGGTCCTTCATGACGGGCTTGGCGCCGGTCAGGGTGGCGATGTCCTCGAGCATGGCGCGGCGGCGGTCGCCGTAGCCCGGCGCCTTGACGGCGCAGACCTGGAGCACGCCGCGCAGCTTGTTGATGACGAGCGTGCTGAGCGCCTCGCCCGTGACGTCCTCGGCGATGATGAGGAGCGGCTTCTTGCTCTCGACCACCTTCTCGAGGAACGGCACCAGCTTTGCGACGCTGTCGATCTTGTCCTCGTGGACGAGGACGAGCACCTTGTCGAGCTCGACGCGCATCTTCTCGACGTCGGTGACGAAGTTCGGGCTGAGGTAGCCGCGGTCGAACTGCATGCCCTCGACCACGTCGACGACGGTCTCGAGGCTCTTGCCTTCCTCGACCGTGATCACGCCGTCCTTGCCGACCTTCTTGAAGGCCTCGGCCATCATCTTGCCCACCTCGGCGTCGTTGTTGGCGCTGATGGTGGCCACGGCAGCGATGCCGCCGTCGACCTGGGCAACGGGCTTGGCCGCACCCTGGATCTCCTTGACCACCACTTCCACGGCGCGGCGCATGCCGCGGACGAGCGTGTTGGCGTCGGCACCGGCGGCGAGCTGGCGCAGGCCGGCCTTGAAGAGCGCCTCGGCGAGGACGGTGGCGGTGGTGGTGCCGTCGCCCGCGTCGTCGGAGGTCTTGCTGGCGGCTTCCTTCACGAGCTTGGCGCCCATGTTCTCCACCTTGTTGCGCAGCTCGATCTCCTCGGCAACGCTCACGCCGTCCTTGGTGATGTTCGGGCCGCCCCAGCTGCGGTCGAGCACGGCGTTGCGGCCACGGGGGCCGAGCGTGCTCTTGACGGCGGCGGCGAGCTTTTCAACGCCGGCGAGCAGCTGCTTGCGGGCATCGGTGTCGAAGGCGAGTTCCTTTACGGGCATTTCGTGTCTCCTGTGTGGTCAGTCGCGGGGTAGTTCGCGCCGCGGGCGGGAAGGTCTCCCAAAGCCCGAGGCGGGGGAGGAGATGCAACGGGCGTGCCAAGGGGGTGGCAGGGGGAGCGGTTTGGTGCAGATTCCGGGGCGGTGGGGCGGAAATTGCGTAACTCGATTTCGTAGAAGTATTTAGGTGTCAACGGTGGCGTGGTGGCGCCGCCGTGGCACCATGCTGACCGCTGCCGCCGTGGCCAGCGGAGCAGGGAACTGGGTCCATTTCTGCCAGATCGGCAGGGGGCGGTGCCTGGTGCCGCCCCCTCAGCGCGCGACTGTGCGCCTGGAGGAAGCCGGGGTTGCCCTTCGGGTGAAGGACCCGAGCGTCACTTCAACCGTCGCGGATCGATCCGCGGCGCACGCAGGCCCGCGGCAATCACCCAGCCGTTGGCGGTGACGTAGGCCAGCCCGAGCACCGAGAGGAAGAGGAGCACCGCCGACAGGCCGGTGGCCACCGTGTAGAGGTCTTCCGAGTAGGTGCTGCCGACGGCCCCGGCCGTCACGTAGAGGGCGATGGCCCCGACCAGCGTCCCGGCCAGGAGCTCCGCGCCCTGCTTGCCGTGGCGCGCCTCGCGGTAGGCGCGGCTGAGTGCCCCGACGCGACCGAGGACCGGCGCCAGCGCGAGCAGCGTGAACGCCATCGGCAGAATCTGCGCGGCGAGTGCCATCATCGGGAAGGCCTGCTTGTCCGCCACGCCCGAGAGCGACACACCGAACGCCGCCGCCAGCACGGCCGCCCATGCGCAGAGCCCAAGGATGAGCCGCGTGACGCGCGCACTGCCCACGCTTGCGCGGAGCGTCGGGTTGCGCTGTTCGGAGAACCCGCGTGCGAAAAGGAACGCGGTGGCCGCGAGCACCGCCGCGCACACCGCCCACGAGGGGCGCTCCACCTGCGAGGGGAGCGAGGTGCCGCGCCCCGCGAGCGCGTCGATGGTCCGCATGGCCGGTCCGGAACCCTGCGCAAGCATCACGAGGAGCGGCGCCACCGTCAGCGCGATCACCGCCGTGGACGCCGCGCGCGGCGTCTCCGGGCTGGCCAGGTGCGCCACCTCCGGATCGGCGTTGTGCGCCACGGATGCCAGCACTTCCAGCCCGCATTCCGGGCACTTCCCGAAC
>JBIIJH010000120.1:0-7529 GCA_044233905.1 Phycisphaerales bacterium | reverse complement strand
TCCGTCCCACGCACCGAGCCCGGCAGAAGCCACGAACACCTCGCGACCCTGGCCCGGGACCTTCCCCTCGTCAAGGAGGTGACGAGCGATGGCCTCGGCCATGGGCGAACGGCACGTGTTGCCGGTACATACGAACAGGACGGTCTTCACGGCGCGGCATCCTACGGAACACGGGTACCTTGGTGGGGCACGTCCTTCAACCGAGGCCTCACGTGGAATTCATCGAACAACCGCTCACCTGGAATCGCCTGCGCGCGCAGGGCGTGACGTCCGCCGAGGAACCGGCGGGAGAGCTCCACCTCGACCTCGACGAATCGACGACGGTGGTGCCCTTCGACCTGGCCGCGCACGAGCATTCCGGAACAGTCCCGGCCGGCGTCCTGCGCGTCCCGCGCGCGGAGATCGGCCCCATCGTCGAGGGCATCGTCCACAAGCTGAAGCTGCCGGAGGTGGTGGTCATCCCCGTGGGCCGCTGGCGGGACGTCTTCGACGCGGTGGCCACGCCGATGAGCACGCACGAGCAGTGGCGCGCCATCGACGCGGCCGCGATGGTGGAGCTCAACACGCGCGACCCGCTCCTCTTCGGTCCCGAGCACCACCACCTGCTGCGCGACCTCGTGGATGCGGTGATCGAAGCAGGCGTCGGCGCATCGCAGTCCATCAGCGTGGTGGCCATCGGCGTGCGCGTGGTGATCGAGGTGATCCCGGGAGGCCAGCTGATCGTCCTGGCAGGCGACGAGCACCTGGCGGCACCCGTCCGCGGGGTCATCGACCATCATTCTGCACAGCCGTGACGTCCGGCTCGCGCGGCGCGGAATCGGTGCCTTCGTGCGGGTCACCGTCGCTCTCGTAGGCGGCGCCACAGAACGCGCAGCGGTAGACAGGCGGTTCCCAGGCGGGCCCCTGCTGCTGCCGGCACTTCGGGCAGACCCCTCGCCGCAGGTAGGGCCGCGTGGTGCGACGCGCCAGCGAGCCGACCAGGTCACCCACCAGCACCGCCGGCACCAGCAGGAAGATCGAGAACAGCACCATGCCGATCGCGATCAGGGGCAGCGTGAAGGTGCCCACGAATGCGATGGCAAACGCACCCAGGTACAGGAAAAACACGGTGATCCCGTAGTGCGCGCGGATGCCGGCGAAGAATCGCTGAAGCATGCCCGAAGGGTACGCACCCGCGGCCCCGGGCCGGATCCGGCTACACTGACTTTCCGCAAAAACACGTCACTCACGGGAGCCCAGAACATGGCATCGCATCTCAAGGTCAACTGCGACCGGTCCGCAATCGTCGAAGCGCTCGCGCTGGCGTCCGCCGTGGTGCCGACCCGCACGACCACGCCCGTCCTCACCTGCCTCAAGCTGACCGCCAAGGACGGCGAGCTGGTGCTCCGCGCCACCGACGGCCAGATTTCCCTGGCGCTCTCCGTGCCGAACGTGGAAGTGGTCTCCGAGGGCGAGGCACTGATCCCGGCCGACAAGCTCGGCCAGATCGTCCGCACCTGCGAGGACTCCACGGTCACGCTGGAGATGGACAAGAACGTCGCCACCGTGAAGAGCGAGGGCAGCACCTTCAAGATCTTCGGCTACGACCCCAAGGACTACCCGGCCGGCCGCGACCCGCAGCCCACAGGTGCCTTCGAGGCCACCGCGGAGACGATCCGCCGGCTCGTGGCGCGCACCATCTTCGCCACCGCCGTGGAGAACGCGCGTTTCGCGATCAATGGCGTGCTCATGGAACGCAAGGGCAAGCGCATCCGCCTCGTCGGCACCGACGGCAAGCGCCTGGCGGTGGCCGCCGGCGGCTGCTCGGGTGACGGCGACATGACGCTCATCGTCCCGTCCAAGAGCCTCAACATCCTCGTCAAGATGCTCGGCGAGCCCGACGCGAAGGTCACCATCGGCAAGGCCGAGGGACAGGCCGTCTTCCAGGTGGAAGGCACGGGCATGCTCGTCACCAGCCTGGTGGAAGGCACCTTTCCTCCCTTCGAGGACGTCATCCCCAAGGACCAGGACAAGCGCGTCACCTTCGACGCCGCGGACCTGGCCACCGCCATCCGCCGCGCCGCCCTCCTCACCAACGAGGAATCCAAGGGCGTCCGCTTCGCCTTCAAGGGCGACACGCTGGTGGTCTCGAGCCGCGCACCGGAGATGGGCGAGGCGGAGATCCGCGTGCCCATGTCCGGCTACCAGGGTGACGCCATCGAGATCGGCTTCCAGCCGGCCTTCATCGTCGACGCCCTCAAGGTGGTCGACGGCGAGCAGGTGATGATCGAGATGCGCAACCCGCAGAAGCCGGGCGTCTTCAAGGTGGGCCAGGAGTTCACCTACGTGGTGATGCCGGTGAACGTGGTCTGACGAAGTCCCGGCGCGGCGGTGCAGCGCGCACACCGCTCGGAACAAGCACCGAACGAAACAGGGGCCGACCCATCGAAGGGTCGGCCCCTGCTCTTTCATGCATGGGCTGCGATCGACGCGGCCATTGGCCGCATCGCCGCACGCCGCACGGTCACTTGCCCTTGCCGTACTTCACGCTGCAGCCGTACGGCTTGGTGGTGGCCGGCGAGACATCCTTGCCGTCCTTGAGCGCCTGGATGGCGTTCACGACGTAGTTCTTGGGGCTCTTGTCGCCCTGGTCATCCAGGGCGCCGGCATAGACCAGCACGCCCTTCGAGTCGATCACGTAGCAGTGCGGCGTGGTCTTGGCGGCGTACGCGTGGCCGACCATGCCGTCGCCGTCGATCAGCGCAGGGGCCATGACCTTGTTCTTGGCGAGGTACTCGCCGCTCTCCGCGGGCTTGTTGGCGGTGGCGGCGGTGGAGTTGATGAAGAGGAAGGCCACGTCCGGGGTGATCGCCTTGCTGTCCGCCATCATCTTGGACACCGAGCCGTCCTCCATCTTCTCGCGGCAGACCGGGCAGCCGGGGTTCATCCACTCGAGGACCACGACCTTGCCCTTGAAGTCAGCGAGGCTGACGTCCTTGCCGGCGGAGTCCTTCAGCGTGAAGGCCGGCGCGGCCTTGCCGACCATGGCGACTTCCTTGGCCATCTCCTTGGCGGCTTCCTTCTTGGATTCCTTCTTGGAATCCTGCATGGGGGCGGCGTAGGCGATGCCCACGGTGAGAGCGGCGGCGATGCCGCAGGTGGTGAAGAGCTTCATGGCGTTCATGTGTTCACTCCGAATGCGGTCCCACGACCGGGGGACCCAACGGTGCCTGGATGAATGCGCCAGGCGCGCGGTTGCTCAATACGGCTCACTTCGACGGCGGAGCCTGGTCCGATGCACCCACCCCGTTGGCGCCGAATGCCCCGTCCGGGCCGGCAAGGGGATGCGGGATGGTCAGCCAAACGCACGGCTCCGAGGGGTCATTGCCAAGGAGGATGAGCCCCGCCATGGCGGGCTCGCCAGGGCCTTGCCCCAATGACTGGAGGGTGAATTCCACGCGGAATCGATCGCCGCTGACAGTGCCGTCCACTGCCACAGTGCCGTCGGGCACGCCAAGCTGCATCCCCGGGATGGCGGCCGGGATGAAGCGCACGGTGGACGTGCCGCGGCTTGGGCCCTCGATCCGCACCGTGTTGTTCTCGAGGCTCGCGAAGATGCCGGCCGATGCCGCCGTTGCCGGCAACGCGCGGCCGCCGAACGAGCCGCCGTTCAGGCGAACATCGGTGCCGGCCTCTGCCAAGGGCGGCCAGTCGCCGCCCGCCACCAGCGTGGAGACGGTGCAGCGCTCCTTGCAGGCCATGACCTTCGCGCGCACCTTCCACGCGGCATTTGCGTCCGGCTTGTTGTCGCGCGACCACGGATCATCGCCGACGCCATCGACGCGCTTCACGGGAACCAGGTACTCCACCGATCGCGAGTAGCCGTAGAAGACGCTTCCTTCCAGCGTGCGCGCCTCCGGGCGCGGGAACACCGTGCGGCCGGCGCGCCATCCTGCGGGCAGCGTGAGCTCGAAGCTCGGTGCATTGCCGCTGTCGCCGGGGTTCTCCCAGTAGACGTGCCAACCCGGCGTCGGGGTGATCGAGGCCACCAGGATCCACGACCGGTCGCTCGACTGCGCCCACCGGAACGAGCTGCGGTCGATGCCCTCGGTACGCGGGCGCGCGGCATCCGGCGCTGCGGACGGATCGGCAGCCTGCCCTTCATCCTGCTGGACGGCGGCCGGAGGGGCGTCCTGCGGAACCGCTGCACCGGAGAGTGCGAGCGCCACGAAGGCAATGGCAGGGGCAGCGGCGGAAAGCATCATGTGCGCAGTATCTCACCCGAATCGCCCCCACGGCGAACGCCTTGCGGAAAGGCCGCATTCCGCGGACACTTCCCGCATGCACACCCTCGCCCGCGCCATTCCCGCCCGCGTTGCCGCCGCCGCCCTCCTGCTTGCAGGTGCCGCCGGATGCGACGTCAAGACCAGCGACCGCGACCTGATCCTCCTGGACCCGCCCGGCGCCGTCGACAAGCTGAACGCGCGCTCGGGGATGTTCGAGAAGGAGACGGTGGGCTGCTGGGTCGATCCGCGGAGCGCGGAGGCCTACGCCAAGGGCCACATCGCCGGCGCCATCAACGTACCGCTGGCCAGCATGCAGGAGACGGCCGCCGTGAAGCTGGCCGGCCACAACCTGTTCGTGGTGTACGGCGAGGGCTTCCAGGATCCGCTCGCCAAGGCCGGCGCGAAGCGGCTGCTCGAGGTCGGCTTCAAGAAGGGCACCGTGTTCGTCATGGAAGGCGGCACGCGCGCGTGGCAGAAGGACGGCTACACGCTCGTCACCGGCAATGCTCCCGCCGGCGGTGCGCTGCCGGTCAAGGAAGAGAAGCCCGCGTCGACCGGCGGCGTGGAAGTGCCCGAGCAGGGTGTTCGCTGAGGACGGCCGCGCACAATGAACGACGAAACGCAGCGAGCCGCGCCGAGGGGCGCGGCTCGCTGCAATTGGTCATGCACAAACGCGGAACCGCGTCACTTCAGCGCTTCGACGCCCGCCACGATCTCGGTGAGCTCGGTGGTGATGCGTGCCTGGCGCGCGCGGTTGAAGCTGCGCTTCAGCGTGCGGCCCAGTCCGCCGGCGTTGTCGGTGGCGGCCTTCATGGCCACCATGCGCATCACGTTCTCGCTGACCACGGCATCGAGGAACGCCTGGTAGAGCGAGACCTTCACGGAGCGCGGCAGGAGCTCGTCGAGGAGCTCGGGCGCGGACGGGCTGAAGTCGAAGTTGGCGTTGGCGCCCGCGGCTTCGGCACCCTCGGGGGCCTTGGGCAGCGAGAGCGGGAGGAGCTGCATCACTTCCGGACGCTGGCGCGCGGCGGAGATGAAGCGCATGTAGACGACCTTCACCGAGGAGAACTCGCCCGCAACGTAGCGGTCGATGTAGTCCTGGCCGATCTTCTCCACGACTTCGTACTGGGGACGGTCACCCACCGCGTGGCGGTTGGAGACTTCCTGCTTCTGGTACTTGAAGAAGCCGAGCGCCTTGCGGCCCGAGGCGTCGAGCACCACCTCGCTGCCGCCGGCACGGATCTCCGCAAGGAGCTTGGTGGCGGTGCGCAGCACGTTCGAGTTGTAGGCGCCGCAGAGGCCGCGGTCGGAGGCGATCACCAGGACCAGCTCCTTGCCCGAGGCACGGGCCGGCTTCTCGAGGAGCGGATGGCTGGTGTCGCCGGCCTGGGCGGAGACCTTGGCGACGAGGCCGCGGATGGTGTCGGTGTACGGCCGGCTGTTCTTGGCACGCGCGAGCGCGGCCGTGAACTTGGCCGTGGCGATCATCTGCATCGTCTTCGTGATGCGCTGGATCGTCTTGACGGCAACGATGCGCTTCTTGATTTCGCGGAGCTGTGCCATAGGGGGTGAAATGATAGCCGATGGGGGTGGCACCCGGCCGGAAGGCTGAATTCACTGGGGCGCAGGCGATTGCGGCGTTCCGTGGCCCTCCCCGCGGCCGTCGCCGGGGCGATCTGGGACCTCAGAGCCGTAGCCCGTCGTACCCCAGCTCCACCCCGGCCGGCAGCCGCGCGGAGAGCTCCGCGTGCCGGACGTCATGGGTCATGTGGGTGAAGACGGTGCGCCGGGCACCGGATTCGGACGCCGTACCCAGCGCCTCGTCGAGGCTGAAGTGGGTGGGATGCTTGCGCTCGCGGAGCATGTCGAGGACCAGGGTCTGCAGGCCGCGCAGCGGCGCCCACGACTCGGGCGGGATTCCGTTGACGTCGGTGCAGTAGGCAAGCGGGAGCGGCGTGTCGGCGACGGGCGCGGCGGCGTCGAATCGCCACCCGAGGATCGGGAGCGCGCCATGCAGCAGGCGCACCGGTGTCGCGTCGATACCGAAGAGGCGCACGGAGCGGCCCGGCTCCATCACGGTGGTCAGTACGTCCGCCACGAAGCTCTTGTTGACGTTGCGATGCGGCCGGAAGATGTGGTCGTAGATGCGCGTGAGCTCGTCGAGCACGGTGCGTTCGGCGTAGAGGTGCACTGGCGCCTGCATGGTGACGTTGTAGAGCCGCGCGTCGTCGAGGCCGAAGACATGGTCCACGTGCGCGTGCGTGAAGAGGATGGCATCCACGCGGCGGATGCGGTGGCGCAGCGCGTGCTCGCGGTGGTCGGGCGGGCAGTCCACCAGGATGACGCGCGGGTTCCCCTCGGGATCGTTGAACTCGAGCATCGCACCCGCGCGCGTGCGGCGGTCGCGCGGATCGCTGCTGGTGCAGGTGGCGCAGTCGCAGGCGATGACGGGGATGCCGGAACTGGTGCCGGTGCCCAGGAGCGTGAAGCGGATGTCGGTGACTGCGCCCGGCGTCATGCGCGGCCCGCGGAGAGGGGTGGAGCGGCGGCTCCCGAAGGCGCGGCGCCGAGCCCCGCAACGAGCGCGCGCACCACCGATGCGGGGTCGCGTGCGGCGCAGACCACGGAACTCACGGCCACGCCTTGGCAGCCTGCCGCAGCAAGCTCGCCCACGTTCGCCGGCGTGATGCCGCCGATCGCCAGGTGCGGCACGCGGCCGCACGCCGACAGGTACTCGCGCAGGTACGCCGGGCCGCCGGGAACGATCGAAGGCTTCAGCCCGGTGGGGAACATGGCGCCCACGCCGCAGACATCGGCGCCGGCGGCGAGCGCCGCGCGCGCTTCGGCAGGCGAATGCGTGCTGACGCCGACGAGCAGCGAGGTGCCCGCGATGCGCCGCACGTCCGCCACGGCCAGGTCGCCCTGCCCCACGTGCACGCCGTCGGCGCCGCACGCCAGCGCGATGTCCGCGCGGTCGTTGACGATCACCGCCGCGCCCGCCGGCCGGGCGATGCCGATCACCGCACGCACGCGCTCGGCGAGTTGGTGCGCCGGCATGTCCTTCTCCCGCACCTGGATGCAGTCGGCGCCGCCCGCGAGCGCGGCGCGCAGCGTTTCCTGCCAGGGCAACGCGCAGAGCGACTCCGTGAGCAGCACGCAGACGCGCCACTGGCGACGGGCGGAGGAGCCCATGCGCAGCAGCAGGTCACGCTCCGCGTCGTAGGAGGCGTAGCGCAGTCCCTCCACCGCAGGGGCCGCCGCGGG
>JBIIJH010000119.1:0-7536 GCA_044233905.1 Phycisphaerales bacterium | reverse complement strand
GACCACCTTCTGCAGGTCGTCGGTCATGTCGCCCACGTTCATCCGACCGCCCGTGGCCGTGACGGCGCGCCAGAAGCCGTGCTCCGGCATGCCGACCGCGTCGGCAACCTCCTGGAACGGCTTCTTCTCCGCCAGCATCTTCTTGACCGTCTCCACCTTGTCGGCCTGCTGTTCCTTGCTCAGGCGGATGCGTCCGAGGCGGAACAGCGGGTCCGGCGCATACGCCGAGCGGCGCTGCGAATACAGGCGCTCCACGTCGCGCCAGCTCACCACCACGCGGGGATCCACCTTGCGGCGCAGGATGTCGCGGGTCAGCTCGCGGTTCTTGGTGGCGGTGACGTACTCCTCCACCGACATCTGCATCTCGTCCTCCATCGCCTCCTCGGCGCCGGAGCGCGTGCCGCCGTGCTGCGCGATGGTCTGCTCCTGGATGTCCTTCAGCCAGCCAAGGAGACCCTGACGCATCTCGGGCGTGAGCCGGCTCTCGGCCTCGGCAAGGATCAGTTCCGACTCCACCTGCTGGCGGAACGCCTTGCGCACGATGGCATCCACCTGCTGGCGCGCGTTGTCCGCATTGGGATCGCGCGCGGCCAGCAGCACGGCTGCCTCGACCTGCTTGAAGATCTCTTCCGCGAAGATCGGGCGGCCGTTGATCTGCCCCACCAGGCACTCGACCGGCCAGCGCTGGCCGACACGCAGCGACTTGCTGCTGGTCTCGTCCACGAATTCGGTCATCGGCTTCCCGGTCGCGGGGTCCATTGCGGACACCGCCTCCACGGCGCGCGTCACCTTCGTTCCGTCGGCCAGCGTCGTCACGTGCTCGAAATCGGTGGTCGAGGGAGGCTCCACTTCCGCGAGCGGCGTGGCCACCACCTCCGGAACGTGGTCGGTGGGCGGCGTCGAGAAGGCCGCGATGTCCACGTCCTTGACGTTCTGCTCGAGTTCCGAGGTCGTGCCGCACCCGCCCCCCCACAGCGACGCCACCCCGCAAAGCGCGGCGGGCGCCAGCCGGGTTGCACATCGGGAAAGCAGGCTGCGGAGGTCATCCATGACTTCGCGGGATTGTACGCCCGGGCCGTCCTATACTTCCCGGCTCCCCGAAAGGACCACGATGACCGATCCGACCCGCCAGCATCCCTCCGACGGCCCTGCCCCCAGCCTCCACGTCGACAGCGACTGGAAGGCACAGGCCGAGGCAGAGCGCACGCGCCTGGCGGAGAAGGAAGCCGCGCTGCAGGCACGCACCGCCGAGGGCGGACCCGAGCAGCTGCCGCCCGCAGAGTTCCGCAGCCTGGTGGGGCTCCTCGCCTCGCAGGCGGTGATGGGGCTCGGCACCATGGCCGACCCGCAGGGCCGCGTCGTGGTCGACCTCGAGGGCTCGAAGTTCGCCATCGACCTCCTGAAGGTGCTCGAGGAGAAGACCAAGGGCAACCTCACCCCCGAGGAGGCCGGCGAGATCGAGGAAGTGAACCGCGAGCTCGCCATGCGCTTCACCGCCATCACCCGCATGGTGGCCGAGCAGATGAGCCGCGCCCCCGGCTCCGTCACCACCAGCCCCGCCAATCTCGGTGCCACCGCCGCCCCGGCCGCTTCCAAGCCGGCCGGCGCGGCAAGCAAGCTCATCATCCCCTGACCCACGCACAGCGCACGCGCCTGCCCGACACGGACACCTGCATCCATGACCCACACGAAGCATGCCCCCGCCACCGGCGGTTCGCTCCTGGCGAAGCACTACTTCCTCCTCCGCCGCCTGCACTCGCTCTCGGGCATCGTGCCGATCGGCGTCTTCCTCTTCCCGCACCTCTTCACCAACAGCTCCATCATGTGGGCGCGGTGGACCAGCCCCACCTCGACGGAGCCGGGCGTGGTGCGCGGGATCGAGACCTTCCAGGACGAGGTCAACTTCATCCACTCGATTCCGTTCCTCACGCTGATCGAGGTGTTCGGCATCTGGATGCCGCTGGCGTTCCACGCGGTGTTCGGCGTGTATCTCGCCTCCACCGGGCACGTCAACGTGCAGCGCTACGCGTACCAGGACAACTGGCGCTACGTGTGGCAGCGCATCACGGGATACGTGGCGTTCCTCTTCATCTTCATGCACATCTCGAGCCTTCGCTGGGGCTGGACCTACGGCGGGCTCTTCCCGTCCTTCGATCCGCACCACGCCGCCTCGACCACCGCGGTGCACTTCCAGGGCGGATCGGCCGGCCTGCTGATGGCTGCCTTCTACCTGGTGTGCGTGCTCTCCATCGTCTTCCACTTCGCCAACGGCCTGTGGACGGCGGGCATCACCTGGGGACTCACCCTGAGCGCCCCGGCCATGAAGCGCTGGGGCCAGGTGTGCGCCTCCGTGGGCATCGTCCTTGCCGTGGCGGGCGTCATGTCCGTCTACGGCTTTGCCACGCTGGACGTGGCCACGGCCAGGGAAGTGGAGGCGCGCAAGCACGACTCCGCCGCCACGTCCCCTGCCGCCATGCCCGCACCCACCGAAACCCACTGACCGCGCCGCGATACACGCCTACAGTTCAACCGAGGACGGAACACCCATGAGCACCAAGAACCAGCGCGTCATCATCGTCGGAGGCGGCCTCGCCGGACTGGCCGGAGCCGTCAAGTGCGCCGAACTCGGCGTCCAGGTCGACCTCTTCAGCGTCGTCCCAGTCAAGCGCAGCCACTCGGTGTGCGCCCAGGGCGGCATCAACGCCTGCAACGACGTGGCCCGCCAGCAGGGCTTCAGCGAGTGGGAGCACTTCCAGGAGACCGTCTACGGCGGTGACTTCCTGGCGCAGCAGGCCCCGGTGTACGAGATGGCCCACTGGGCGCCGCGCGTCATCGATCTCTTCGACCGCATGGGCGTGCCGTTCAACCGCACGCAGGAGGGGCGCCACGACCTGCGCCTCTTCGGCGGCTCGCTCTACAAGCGCACCCACTTCTCCGGCGCCACCACCGGCCAGCAGCTCCTCTACTCCCTCGACGAGCAGGCGCGCCGCGCCACCGACGAGGGCAAGATCACCCAGTGGATCCACTGGGAGTTCCTGCGCCCGATCGTCGACGCCGACGGCACCTGCCGCGGCATCGTGGCCCAGGACCAGCGCACCATGCAGGTGCGCGCCTTCCGCGCCGACGCGGTGGCGATGGCCAACGGCGGCCTCGGCCTGGTGTACGGCAAGAGCACCAACAGCATCATGTGCAATGGCGCGGCCTCCGGCCGCTGCTATCGCCACGGCGTGAAGTTCGCCAACAGCGAGTTCGTCCAGGTGCACCCCACCGCCATCCCCGGCGCCGACAAGCTGCGCCTGATGAGCGAGAGCGCCCGCGGCGAGGGCGGCCGCGTCTGGGTGCCCCGCAACAAGGGCGACAACCGCGACCCGCGGCAGATCCCGGACGCCGAACGCTACTACTTCCTCGAGGAGCGCTACCCCTCGTACGGCAACCTGGTGCCCCGCGACATCGCCACCCGCGAGATCTTCTCCATCTGCGTCGAGGACGGCATGGGCGTCGGCGGGAAGCGCCAGGTCTACCTCGACCTCTCGCACCTCGACCGCGAGTACATCGAGCGCAAGCTCGGCGGCATCATCGAGATCTACCGCAAGTTCGTGGGCGAGGACCCCGCCGAGGTGCCGATGCGCATCTTCCCGGGCGTCCACTACTCGATGGGCGGCATGTACGTGCAGTTCACCCCCAAGCCCGACAACAAGGGCATCATCCAGGGTGACCCGAAGAACCTGATGACCAACGTTGAAGGCCTCTACGCCCTCGGCGAGTGCAACTACCAGTACCACGGCGCCAACCGCCTGGGCGCGAACGCGCTGCTGAGCTGCACCTTCGACGGCCTGTTCGGCGGCTTCTCGATCGTCAACTACGCGCGCACCAACGCATCGCGCGCCGAGGCCCCGGCCTCGCTCTTCGACGATGCGGTGCGCGCCGAGGAGTCCACGGCGAAGGCGCTTGCGGAATCCAAGGGCACCGAGAACCCCTACGCCATCGGCCACGAGCTCGGCGAGGAGATGACCGAGTCGAGCACCGTGGTCAAGAGCGCCGAGCGCCTCATGCGCGCACGCCGCAACCTGGACTCACTGCGCGAGCGCTACTCGCGGATCGGCCTGAGCGACTCCGGCACCTGGACCAACCAGAACCTGGCGTACGCACGCGCCCTCGGCGACATGCTGGCCCTGGCCGACGCCATGCTCGCCTGCGGCGATGCCCGCAAGGAAAGCCGCGGCAGCCATTTCCGCACCGACTTCCCCGAGCGCAACGACGCGGAATTCATGAAGACCTCGCTCGCCACGTGGAACCCGTCCACGCAGCGCTGCGACGTCTCGTGGGAAGCCGTGGAACCGACGCTCGTGGCACCCCGCGCGCGCACGTACGGCAAGAAGGACGGCAGCGCCGCGAAGGAACCGGCCACGGCCGGCGCGCACTGAACGCAGGTCACTGGGCGCAGGTCACTGGGCGCAGGTCACTGGGCGGCGATCATCCCAAACGCCGGCGCCCAGTAGTTGAGCGCCGAGATGCCAAGCTGCGCGAGTGCAAGGAGTCCCGCACCGAACACTGCCCGCCCAGCCGAATGTGGCCGCGTGCGGTCGATGCCGAGCGCCGTGAGCCACGCCAGCGCCACCAGGATCGCGGGGTCGAAGTAACGCTCCCACACCTGGCTGTTGCCGACCTGCACCACGAACAGGGCAAGCAGCGTCATGATGACGATGGTCGCCTGCCGCCCACGACGCACCTCTGCGGCACGGATCCAGAGCGCGGAAAGAAGCAGCGTGCCGAGGCCGGCCGCGGCGACCAGGAGCGTCGAGCGGCCGCCGATCACCGGGAATGACTTGACGGCCTGCCAGAGAGCCCCGCCCCATCGGCCTTCGTCGCGGCTCCAGCTGCTCTCCGGGATCGCGGCCACGATCACTGCGAAGAGCACCAACAGCGCCACGGCCAGGCGATGCGTCCGAACGGCCCGCAGCACCTCCGCGCCCATCGGCAGGAGCGCGATGCCGCCCCACACGCCGACGAGCGCCATTCCGTAGGCCGGAGCGATGGGGTTGAGGCCGCGGTCGTGCAGGTCACGGAAGGCCGGCGGCACGAGGCCGCCCCACGCGCGGACCAATGCGAGGAGCAGAAGCATTCCCGGCAGCAATGCCAGGCACGCCCACGCCAGCCTGCTCCAACGACGCGGCTCATCTCCATGCCACTGCTCGGCATCCGAGGCAGACCGGCCGAGCGGCGACCCGAGGATGCCCGCTGCCAGGATGGGAACAGCCAGGAAGACGTTCGTCTGCCGGATCGCAAGCGCTGCCGCCAACAGCACCGCGAGCGACAGGAACGTCCGGCGGTCAGGCACGGACCACGCGGCGATCAGCACGACCGCCGAGCCAACGAGCACCGAGAGCACGTCCGTGGTCAGCCACGCCGAACCGCTCAGGACATATGTGGAGAACGCCAGCGGCAGTGCCAGCGCGAATGCAACGCCCGGGCCCGCGGTGCGCGCACCACCGCGCCACGCCACGAGCACGAGGCCCATGCCGGCGAGCGACGAGAGCACCCGCAGCCACTGCACGCCGAAGCCAAGCCGCGCCGGCACCGACAGCAGGAGGTGGTACCCCGGACCGGTAGCGCTCGGATAGTTGGAAAGATCCGGCGCCGGCAGTTGCCCCGCGAACTGCTCGATGGCCGGCAGGTGCGCGATCTGCTGGTCAAACGCCTCGCTGGTGACGTCGCGACCAAGGAAGATCACCGGCAGCACGGATACCGCACACAGGAATGCCAGCACCGCCGGGGCCCATCGCCACCACATGCTCGGGGATTGCGCGCAGTGATCCACGGGCGCTGAACCTACTTGAAGAGCGCGCCGAGCGCGGCTTCCGCGGGAGGCCAGAACAGGACGGCCAACACGCCGCCACCGAAGAGGATCGTGGCCGCCAGCGCACTGCGGTCGCCGAGGACCACCGTGACGGGGCTCTCCGCGCGGCCGGAATTGGCACGCAGGTACAGGCGATGGATCACCACGAACACGAGCGGCGCCAGCAGCGCGAAGCCCGTGGCACGTGCGCCGAAGATCCCGCGTGCGTGGTCGCTGAGTGAGTACAGCAGGTACGCCATCATGGTCAGCGAACCGGTGGTGGCCAACAGCCAGTTGAGGTCGTCGACACTGTCGTAGCCGGCACGGGGCTTCCAGTCGGTGGGATCACCGTGCGCGCGCGCCAGGTCCGCGGCACGCAGGTCGCCCAGGCGCTTGACGAATCCCAGGAACAGCGTGAGCGCAAACACCACCACCACCAGCCAGGTGGAGACGGGAATCGAGAGCGCAAGCGCGCCCGCCATGGCACGCAGCACGAAGCCGCTGGCCACGGTGATGACGTCGAGCAGCCGAACGCGCTTGAGCTTGGCGTTGTAGGCCACCTGCATGGCGATGTAGACGAGGATGACGCCAAGCACGGCAGGCCGCACCCCCCACGCCACCAAGGCGGAGCCGATGACCAGCGCTACGCCGAGCGCGGTGGCCGCACCGGGCGAGATCCTGCCGGATGCCACCGGGCGACGCCGCTTCGTCGGGTGCTTGCGGTCCTCCTCGGCATCCAGGGCATCGTTGATGGCATAGAAGCCGCTGCCGGCCATGGAGAAGGCCACCACCGTCAGGGCCACGCGGAACAGCTGCTCCTGCACCAGTTCGGGGGCTGCGCCACGCCCCTCGCCCGCCAGCCAGAAGACGGCCGGGAGCAGGACGAAGGCGTTCTTGGCCCAGTCGCCGGGCCGGAGGAGCTTGAGGGGTGCCGGAAGCATGCTCCACCAGTATCGGAATGTGCCTATCATTTCATTCCCAAACTTCCCCGGAACCCGTCCAGGAACGCTCCGGACGGCCCCGGGACGCCACTGAACGGGCTCAGTCCGGGCCCTCCACCCGAGAATCACACCCATGGTCGCCCCCAGCACCCCCGCCCCCGCGTCCAAGACCGTCCGCGTCCGCGTCAAGCGCCAGGACACCCCGCAGGCCGTCGCCCGCTGGGAAGAGTTCCAGGTGCCCTACGGCGAGGGCGCCAACGTCATCAGCGTGCTGCAGTGGATCGCGGCGAACCCGAAGACGGTGGCCGGCGCCTCCACCACCCCGGTGGCGTGGGACAGCGGCTGCCTCGAGGAAGTCTGCGGCTCGTGCACCATGGTCATCAACGGCCGCGTGCGCCAGAGCTGCTCGGCGCTCATCGCCAACATCATCCAGGACGACGGCACCATCTCGCTCGAACCGATGAGTAAGTTTCCGGTGGTCCGCGACCTCTGCGTCGACCGACAGCGCATGTTCGAGAACCTGGCCCGCGTCAAGGCGTGGGTGCCGATCGACGGCACGTGGTCGCTCGGCCGCGGTCCGCTCGAGAACCCGGCGAAGGCGGAGACGCGCTACGTCCTCAGCACCTGCATGACGTGCGGATGCTGCCTCGAGGCATGCCCGCAGTTCGAGCTCGAGGAAGATGCGTCCAAGTGGGACAGCTCGCTCCAGGGCGCGCAGGTCTGGAACCAGGTGCGCCTCTTCAACATGCAGGCCACCGG
>JBIIJH010000019.1:0-26155 GCA_044233905.1 Phycisphaerales bacterium | reverse complement strand
CGGCACCCGCGCGGCGCTCGAGGACTTCGACTGAGATCGGCGCGGCTGGCGCAGGTCCGACGCACCCTCCCGATGCGCACTACCCTGCGCGCCGGAGGAACATCGTGATCGACCAGCAGCGCACTCACCGCATCGTCCGCCAGCCCGCTCGCCAGGTGCTCGCCGCACTCGCCCTGGCATTCGCCGGCGCCACGCACGCGCAGGACTTCGCCAGCGCCACGGTCTCCGACCCCGGCGCCATCGACCGCGTGGTGATCTACCCGACCTCCGCCGCCGTCACCCGCGTCATCCACAAGGACCTGACGCAGGGACTCTGGACCATCCGCGTGACCAACCTGCCCGAGGGCGTGGTGGGTGCGCAGCTCCAGGCGAAGGTGCGCTCCGGCGATGCCCCCGACCCCTCGGCACCGCGGCTCCTCGGCGTCGAGTACGAGGAGACGCCGGGCATCGACTTCGCGGGAAGCCCCGAGGGCGCGGCGCTCGCCGAGCGGCTGAAGGATGCCAAGCGGCGCCTCGAATACGCCATGCAGGACCGCGGGCAGCTCGCACAGCGCGATGCGCGCGTCGACCAGGTCGGCGTGCGCGTGGCGGCCAACGCCACGGCCGACGGCGGCACACCGAAGTCCGACGCCGCCAAGGCGATCGCCGGGCTTGGATGGACCAACGAGCAGAAGGCGGCCCTCCTCAAGGAAGCGCGTGAGCTGCAGGTGCGCACCGAGGGCATCCAGCGCGAGATCGATGCGCTGCAGCAAGAGATCGCACAGCGCGGCGGCGTCACCCGCACGCAGCGCACCGCGGTGGTGAAGATCGCGGCGCCGGTGCCGGCACCGCTTGACCTCGACCTCATCTACATGGTGCCGAACGCTGCGTGGGCACCGGCCTACTCGATCCGCGCCGCCGGCGACCGCAGCGGCGCGACCGTGGAGTACGACGCCATGATCGCCCAGCGCACCGGCGAGGAATGGAAGGACGTACGCGTGTCGCTCAGCACCGCGGACCCGGTGCGCGCCTCGCAGCCGAGCGAGGTGGAGCCCGTGTACGTGGACATCGAGCGTCCGATGCCGGCCATCGAGGGCGGAGCGTACGGACGAGCAGACGGCGACGTGAAGTACAAGTCCCAGGAGGGCCGATCCCGGCGCGGCAAGCCCGGCCAGCCCGGTGAGCGCGGTCCCGGTGGTGGCGGCGGCGGCTTCGGCACCCCCGACTCGGCGGCCGACAAGTCCGACGACGATCGCGCAGGCGCCGTGCTCGCGGAACTCGGGGGCGCCGCGCGCGTGGCCGAGGCGGGCATCGCCGCCAGCTTCGAGCTGCCGCGGCGCATCACCGTGCCGAGCGACGGCACGCGCAAGCAGCGCACGCGCATCGCGAGCTTCGAGCCCGAGGCGAAGTTCGTCTACACGGCGCAGCCGCTCGTCACCGACAGCGTGTTCCTGCGCGGCGACATGGTGAACTCCTCCAGCTACCAGCTCCTGCCGGGAACGGCACAGGTCTTCATGGGCGGCGACTTCATCGGCGATACCGCCATGCCGTCGGTGCCGCCGAAGTCGGAGTTCAAGGTCTTCTTCGGACCGGACCGCGCCGTGCGCGCCACCCGCGAGGTGGTGTCCAAGGTGACGGGCCAGGCAGGCCTCTTCGGCGGAAGCGTGGCCACCACGTGGAAGTACCGCATCAAGCTCGACAACGGCACCGGGCGTGACCTCGCGCTCGAACTCCTCGACCGGCGCCCCGTCAGCCGCAACGAGAAGATCGAGGTCAAGATCGCCGACCTCTCCGCGCCGCTCTCCACGAACGCCGAGTACGCGGCCGGCCCGCAGAAGTCCGGAATCCTGCGGTGGGACCTCACGGTGCCCGCCTCTGCGCGCGGGCCCGCCGCGCTTCCCGTCACGTGGACCGTCCAGGTGACCCATGCCAAGGACGTCCAGACCACCGGCCTTCCCGACTGAGCCAGGAAACCGAGGAACTCCCATGAACATCCACTCCATGCAGTCCTTCATCCTGGTTGCGTCGATCGGCGCAGCGGCGGTCTCGCCGCTGGCCGCCGCGCAGGCGTCCGTGGCGATCGACGCCGACATCCCCATGCAGACGGCAAGCGATGACGGCATCATCCAAGCCGTCACGCTCTACCCCGGGCGCGCCGCCGTGACGCGCGGGGTGGGCCGCGACTTCAAGCAGGGGCTCTGGACGCTGCGCATCTCGAACCTGCCCGCCTCGGTCCAGGGCACCTCGCTCCAGGCCAAGGTGAACCCCGCCGCCGGCACCAGCCCGAAGGTGGCGCCCAAGCTCCTCGGCGTCGAGTACTCCGAGACGCCGCGCCTGGCGTTCGTGAGCAGCCCCGAGGGCATTGCGCTCGCGGAGAAGGTGAAGGACATCAAGCGCCGGATCGAGTACCTGAAGCAGGACCGCGCGCTGCTCGAGCACCACGACAAGCTCGTCGACCAGATCGGCATCCGTGCCACCGCGGGCGCCGGTCCGGAAGGCGCCACGCAGCCCATCGAGCTGGAAGCGGCAGCGCGGCAGCTCGAGGCCGTGCGCGCAGAGAAGCAGCGCATCCTCGCCACCGCGCGCGAGCAGAACGAACTGCGCGAGAAGCTCGACCGCGAGCTCGTGGTGGCGGAGCAGCAGCTTGCCGAGCGCGGCGGCGCCGACCGCACCGAGCGCACCGCGCTGGTGCTGATGGCCGTGCCCGAATCGTGCGCCGTGGACGTGGAGCTCACCTACCTCGTGGGCAACGCCACGTGGGAGCCGGCCTACGCCGTGCGCGCCGCCGGCGACCGCGGCACCGTGACGGTGGAGTACGACGCGCTGGTCGCGCAGCGCACCGGCGAGGACTGGAAGGACGTCAAGCTCTCGCTCTCCACCGCCCAGCCGACGCGGGCCTCCAGCCCGCCGGACGTGGAGCCGTGGTTCGTGGACGTGTTCGTGCCGGTTCCGATGACGCCCGGTGCACCCATGGCGATGATGGAAGCGGCGGCCTTCAACGACCCCGTGACGGCGAGCGCACCCGCGGCGGGCGAGCCCGGCACCGGCGGATTCGCATCGAACGTGGCCCGCAAGGCGCTGGAGGAACTCTCCGCCTCGGCCGCCGTCCAGGAGACCGGCACCGCGGTCTCCTTCGAGATCCCGCGCGCAGTCACCCTGCCCTCGGACTCCTCCAAGAAGCAGCGCACGCGGATCGGGAGCTTCGAGCCCGAGACGAAGTTCACCTTCGTGGCGGCGCCCATCATTTCCGAGAGCGTCTTCCTCCGCGGCGACATGACCAACGGCAGCGCGTTCCAGCTGCTGCCCGGCACCGCGCAGGTCTTCATGGGCGGCGACTTCATCGGCGAGAGCGCGATGCCGTCGGTGGCCCCGAAGGACGAGTTCCGCATCTTCTTCGGTCCCGACCGTGCGCTCCGCGCCAAGCGCGAGGTGCTCGCGAAGTCCACCGGCACCAGCGGCCTGTTCGGCGGCTCCACGGTCACCACCTGGAACGACCGCATCACCCTCGACAACGGCACGGGCCGCGATGTCGCGGTGGAGCTCTACGACCGCCGTCCGGTGAGCCTCAACGAGAAGATCGAGGTGAAGGTGCCGAGCATCATGCCCGCCCTCAGCACCGACAAGCGCTTCACCGACGGCCGCGCGGCGCAGGGCATCCTGCGCTGGGATCTCACGGTGCCCGCCGCAGCACGCGGGCCGAAGGCCGCCACGGTGAACTGGACGGTGGAAGTGAGCCGCGCGAACGACGTCCGCACGACGCCGCTTCCGGACTGAGTTGCTTCGGCACGGTTGCTTCGACACCTATCCCGCCGATCGGCGGGCGCAAAAGAACCGCGGGCGGCGGACTCCTTCTCGGAGCCCGCCGCCCGCGCCATTTCACGCCTCCTGCGCCGCGGTCAGAACCACCACGGGTTCGCCGGCTTCTCCTCCACGATGCACTCCTGGAGGAACGCCACCGCGCGCTCGAAGCCTTCCTCGACGCTCATCATGGCGTCCTCGTGCTCGATGGAGAGCACGTGGTCGTAGCCATGGCGGCGCAGCATGCTGATGAACGGGCGCCAGAACTCGGTGCCGTGGCCCCAGCCGCAGGCGCGGAAGTTCCACGCGCGCCGCTGCAGGTCGCCGTAGGGCTTGCAGTCGAGGTAGCCGTTGAGCGGGCCCTCGTGGCGGTCGAGCTCGGTGTCCTTGGCATGCACGTGGAACAGGAGCCCCGCCTCGCCGAGCTGGCGCGCCACGAGCACCGGGTCCATGCCCTGCCAGAAGAGGTGCGAAGGATCGAGGTTGGCGCCGAGGACGGGCTTGCCCTTGATGCCGGCCTTCTTCTGCGCCAGTTCGCTCAGCTTGATGAGCGTCTCGCCGTTGTAGACGCAGAACCCGGGATGCGGCTCCCACGCGGTGCGCACGCCGTGCTTGGCGCTGAACTTGGCCTGCGCGGCCCAGTACGGCACCAGCACGGTGTCCCACTGGTACTTGAGGATGTCGAGGAAGTCGCCGGGCCACGGGCAGGTGACCCAGTTGGGGGTCTTGTCCTGCTTCGACCCACCGGGGCAGCCGCTGAAGGTGATCACCACCTCGGTGCCGAGCTTCGGTGCGAGCTCCACCGCGGTGACGTAGTCGTCATGGTGCTTCTTGGCGAAGCCCTTCTCCGGGTGCACCGGGTTGCCGTGCACGGCGAGCGCGGAGCAGATGAGGCCGCGGTCCTTCAGGATGCCCGTGATGCGGTCTTGCTCCTTCTTGCTGGCCAGCACCTTCTTCGGATCGAAGTAGGGCTTGCCGGGCCACGCGCCCACGGGAAGCTCGATGGCGCCGAGGCCGATGTCGGCGATGTAGTCGCAGACCTCCTCGAGGGGGCGGCCGGAGAAGAGTGCGGACATGACGCCAAGCTTCATGACGGTCCTTTCGGGGCGCGCACGCCCGCTGGTGCTGGCTCGCCGCCGCGGCGCGCACGGCGCGGGCCACGGGGGCGACGACCCGGGCCGAGGCGGCCCTGATCAGGCCGGGGAGCGTAGTTCCCGGCCATCGGTGGCTCAATGGCACTCGGCGGCAACCCGGCCGTGCGCGAGAACGAAGGATTCCTGCGACAATGCCCCAGATGCCGTTCCTGGCCTCCATCCTGGTCATCGCCCTGCGCGCGGTTGCGCTGCAGGACCCCGCGCCGCCCGCGGGCCAGCAGCCGCCTGCCCCGGCGCAGGCACCGGCAACGCAGTCGCCCGGGACACCGGCTCCAAGCACACCGCCCTCCGCCGAGTCAGCACCCACGACGCCCGCGACGCCTGCTGCCGAGCCGGCGCCGCCCGCGCCCGTACCCGCGACTCCGCCCGCGGAGAGCGCCGCGCCCGCAGCCACCGCCCCCGCCACGGAACTCCCGCGCCAGGTCTGGATCTTCATCGATCGCTGGAAGGAGTTCGGCGGCACCGTCACCGCCGACACCGACCTCGACATCACCGTCTACGACGGCCACGAGACGCGCACCTTCCGCAAGGCGAAGGTGCTCGACATCATCGAGATCGTCCACCCGAAGCCCGGCCAGCGCGGCCTGGTGCAGCTGCGCGACGGCACGGTCGTGCGCGGCGAGATCATCCGCGACACCCTCGAGGAGGTCGAGTTCAAGGTCGACACCGTGCAGGGCAAGCTGCCGCGATCGCAGGTCTATCGCGTGGTGCTCGAGCTCGACTTCGATGCGCGCTATGCCCGCATCAAGTCCGCCATCAGCCCCGAGGAACACGGCCGCCGCCTTGGCCTCGCCCGCTGGCTCACCGACCAGGGCCGCATGGACCTGGCCATCATGGAGCTCGAGGCGCTCCTGCGCGATGCGGACATCGAGGAAGCGCGCGACATGCTGCGCGACATCAACGCGCGCGTGAAGCTGGCGCAGGCCGTCGAGGCGAACAAGCGGAAGAACGCGAAGCCAGTTCCCGAAGGCGGGAATTCCGCCTCGCAGCCGGCCACCGCCCCCGGCGCAGGGACGTCCGCGGCAGGTTCGACGGCATCCGACCCGACCAAGGGGACCACTGCCGGGGACCCGCCGAAGGGCCCGCCGAACTCGCGGGAGATGCTCCCCAAGGACCTCCTCTCGAACGCCGACGTGAACCTGGTGCGCGTCTACGAGATCGACTTCAAGGATCCGCCGCGCATGACGGTCTCGCCGGAAGGCGTGCGCCAGCTGATCCTCCGCTACGGCTCGAGCGCCCTGGTGCCCGCGGACTCGCAGGCGCGCAACGCGCTCTACTCGAAGAACGGCACCGAGCTTGCGCACCTCCTCTTCGACCTGAAGGCGCGCGACCTCTACGGCTACATCGAGGTGGACGAGGACCCGGCATCGATCGCCAAGTTCCGCACGCGCGTCCACAACTCGTGGCTCATCGGCAACTGCGCCACCAGCCGCTGCCACGGCGGCGTCGACGCGGGCCGGTTCTTCCTCTACACCGGGAACGCCAAGGACCAGCGCATCCGCTACACCAACCTGCTGACCCTCCTCAACTTCAAGGTGGACGGCAAGCCGATGGTCAACTTCGAGGACCCGCCCAACTCGCTCCTGATCCAGTACGCGCTTCCGCGCACCACGGCGCGCTACCCGCACCCGGACGTCAAGGGCTGGAAGCCGGTCTTCGGCAACTCCACCCCGCAATTGATGCAGGACACCCTGGACTGGATCCGCTCCATGTACCAGCCCCGCCCGGACTACCCCGTCAAGTACATCCCGCCGAAGCTGGATGCGCCGGACCGCGCAACCCCGGTCGCAGACGGCCCCGATCGCTGATTCCTGCCCCTGCCCGGTACGCTGACCCTCCCGGAACCCACCGGCACGACACGAGAAGAACCATGAACCGAGCCCGCATCCTCGCCGCCACCGCCCTCCTCGCCATCACCACGCTGCCCGCGTGCAACGGCCTCCACACGCCGACCGCGGCCGAGCAAGGCGCGAAGAAGATGGCGAAGTCGAGCGCCAAGGCCCGCGCCCTCGCGAGCCGCATCACCTTCTCCCCGGACGCCGTCGCCAAGACGCTCCCGGTGGAAGGCGGCGAAGCCAGGGAACTGGCGGAGACCCTCCTGGCCCCCGCGGAGGCCGCGAAGGAACTGCGCACGCTTGCCAACGAAGTCGCCGGCGCCGGCGCCACCGATGCGCAGCGTCGCGATGCGAAGATCCTGGCCACCCGCATGCGCCGCGATGCGCTGATGCTCGACCTCATGGACCTCGAGCGCATCTCGCAGATCCAGGGCAGCCTGGCGCGCCAGATCGAGGAACGCGTTGCGGCCATCCGCTCCGTGGAGGCTTCGGGCGATCTTCGCGCCGAGGAACTGGCCGCGGCGCGCGTGAAGGGTGCACAGGGCGCGAAGGCATCCTTCGACGGCATGATCGCCGACGAGGAGAAGCGCGCCGACGACGCCAAGGGCGAGCTCAAGCCGCTCGACGCTGCCGTCACCGAGAAGTCCCAGGAAGCCGAGTCGCTTGACGTCGAGATCGAGGGCCTGCGCGCACAGGCTGCCACCAGCGCACCCTCGAAGGCGCTGCCGCTGATGCTCGACGCACGCGCCAAGCTCGACCAGGCCCAGGACCTCCGCGTGGCCGTTTCGCAGGCCGATCGCGATGCCGAGCCGTACCGCAGCACCGTGCGCGTGGCCGAGAAGGCAACCGCCGGCAACGACTCGATGGGCTCGTTCCTCTCCGGCCGAATCGACGAGGCGTCCAAGGCGCAGGACGGCGCCAAGGCGCGCGCCGGCGCCGCACGCAAGCGCGTCATGGAGCTGGCCGGCGAGGCTGCCGGCCTGGCCAAGGAATTCGCCGCCGTGCAGGCGGACCTCTACCAGCCCGCGCTGAAGAGCGTCACCGAGAACTTCGAGGGCGGCGACGTCGCCTCCAGGAACTCCACCGATGCCGCGATGATGTCGCTTGCGAAGGCACGCTTCGCGGGCATCCAGATGGACGGCATCGACCAGGGATTGATCATCGCCGCCGCGGCGCAGGCCGCTGGCGCTTCCGGCGCCTCGGGCGCGGTGGAAGCGATGAAGGCCGACCGCGAGAAGTTGACCGCAAGCGCCAAGGCATCGCTCATCGAGGCACGCGACGCGCTGTCGGGCGTCGAAGGGTCTTCCGCCAAGCCGGTCATGGCGGCGATCAACCAGATGGCCACGACGCTCGGTGTCGACATCACGAAGCCCGCCGCTCCCGCGGCGCCGGCGGAGGATGCCCCGAATCCCGACGCCCCCGCCGATGAGAACGCCGCTCCGGCGGTGCCCGCCGAGGGCGCGCCGGCCGACGCTCCCGCGGCCGACGGCGCTGCCCCGGCGGAACAGCCCGCGGACGCCCCCGCCGACCCGGCGCCCGCCCAGGACGAGCCCAACAAGTAATTCAGGCGCCCGCGTCGCGGAGCGCATCGCGTGCGGCATCGCGCACGGGCGCGGTGGCATGCGCATCGAGCGCCACGGCGGCAAGCGCGGCGCGCAGTTCGGCGCGCAACGGTTCCGGCGTGTCGGGCGAACGGATCGCCGCCGCCGCGGCCAGCGCCGCGTTGCGGCGCCACATGGATGCACTGGCGCGGCGAAGTACGCCGTTGAGGAGCGCGGCTTCCCACGCAGCGTCGTCCCACCCGAGGAGTTCCAGCAGCGGGAAACCGGTGCGGAAGCCACGGTAGGCCTCGTGCACACCCGCCGCGCGTGATCGATTGGTTGGCTGCGAATGCGGGCATGCCTCCTGGCAATCGTCGCAGCCGAAGAGCCAGTCGCCGGTGCGGCCGACGAGTTCCGGGGGCACGCTGCCGCGCTCCTCGATGGTGACGGCGCTGATGCAGCGGCGCGCGTCCACCGACCACGGCGTGATGGCCCCGGTAGGACACGCATCGATGCACCGCGTGCAGCTGCCGCACGGGTCGAGCGCCAGGTCGAGCGTGGCGCCTTCGCCCGCGGGCGGCGCCACCGAGCCGTCGGCGCGGATGGGCGTGAATTCGACCGACGAGACCACCGCGCCAAGCAGCACCCACGATCCCATGCCGCCGGGCGCAATCAGCAGCGTGTGCTTGCCGATCCGCCCCACCCCGGCACGCTCTGCGTGCTCGCGCTCGAGGAGCGGCGCGGTGTCGACGCAGACGCGGAACCGCTGGCCGGGCCAGGCGCGCGCCAGTTCCTGCGCCAGCGCCTCAAGCCGGGCACGAATCACCACGTGGTAGTCCTCGCCGCGCGAATAGCGGGCGATCCGGCCCATGCCGGGTTCGCGCCGGTCGGGGCGGCCATCGGCGTAGCGGTCGGCCACGCAGAGCACGCTGCGCGCACCCGGCACCAGGACACCGGGGTCGAGCCGTCGCTCGATCTCCTCGGCCAGGTAGCCCATGCCGCCCTGCTTTCCCTCGGCAATCCACGCGCGGTACGCCTCGGCATGCGCGCTCGGCCGCGCCTCCGCGATGCCCGCCACGGCAAACCCATGTTCGTTGCAGCGCGCCAGCACGGCCCGCGCGCGTTCCAGCGGATCCGGGGAACGAAGCCCGTCCCCCGCGTGGTTCACCGCGCCACTCCAAGCATGCGCGCCAGCGGCGCCGGAGCAAGGTCAGGCACCAGGAGCGGCGCTCCCAGGACGGCGCCTGCCGCAAGGTAGCCCGAGCGCACCGCGCCTTCCATGGTGGCGGGCCAGCCGGTGCGTGTCCAGTCGCCCGCCAGGTACAGGTTGCGCACGCCGCCGTCGCGATCCATGCCGGTGGCCGCCGCCGACGGACGGATGCGCTCGAAGCCCGGCACCACCGCGAAGGTGGCGCGCTTCTCCTTGACGCTGCGCACGGAGACGGGCTCCACGCCGCGCGCGGCGGGGAACGCCCAGCGGATGTCCTCGAGGACGCGCGCCGTGATCTCCTGCTCGGAGAGTTCCATCCACGACGCCGCCCCGCTGATCACCGCGTGGATGTGCTGGGTTCCGTCGCCTTCGCCGTCCTGCTGCTTGTTGAAGAGCCACTGCGTCCCGCGCCCCGGCAGCACCACGTGCGGCAGGTCCATCACGCGCTTCGGGAAGCGCAGGTGAACGCCGAGGATCGGGCTGTAGCCGATCTCCTCCAGGTGCCCAAGCCGCGCATCGCGCGCCACCATGGTGGTGGAAACGAGCTTCGCCAGGCGGTCAGCGGGCACGGCACTGATCACCGCGTCTGCTTCGAACACGCCTTCGTCGGTCACCACGCCGGTGGCGCGCGTTCCGTCGAAGGCAATCGACATGGCGCTCACGCCCATGCGCACCTCGCCGCCCGCGGCACGGATCGCCGCCTCGGCCGGGTCATAGAGCCGCACCAGCGGAACGCGCGAGAGCCCCATGAGCGGTGCCTGCGCATTGGCCAGGAAGCCTTCCTGGAACACCTGCATGGCGCTCGCGGCACTGGCCTCGCCCACATCCAGGTTGCACGCACTCACCACCACCGGGCTCCAGAAGCGCTCGATCACCGACGCGGGCTGCGCGCACTCCGCGAGGAACTCGCCGAAGGTGCGCGACTCCCACTTCGCCCGGCCCGTGGCGCCCATCCGCAGCATCCGCCACATGGCGCGGGCCACGGCACGCTTCTCGGCAAGGCTCAGCATGCGCATGCGCGCGAAGCTGGCCGTGAAGTGTGCGGGTGCCGGGAGGCGTCCCGGGCGCATCACGTCGGGCGCATGCGGCGGGTTCGCCCAGAAGATGTCCGCATGCCACTCGATGGCATCCTGCACGCCCAGGCGCTCATAGAAATCGAGCAGGTTCGTGCAGCAGCCCATGAGGACGTGCTGGCAGTTGTCGAGCACCTCGCCGGTGCGCGGATCGGTGAAGCTGGTGGCGCGCCCTCCGAGCTTGCGGCGCGTCTCGAGCACCGTGACGCGCACGCCGGCTTCCGCCAGGCGCAGCGCGCACGCGAGGCCGGCGATGCCGCCACCCACCACCACCGCGGTGCGCGGACCGGCGGTCATGCGCTGGCCGCCCGCGCTTGCTGCGGCATTCGCGGCGAGGCTCACGACCGCGCTCCGCGCGCCATGCGCCCGGCGCGCCACGCGATCCACGCCTTGCGCATGGACGAAAGCCGCACGCGGCGGTCACCGGCAATCGCTGCGGGATTCGCGCGGATCTTCCCGAGGAGGCCGTGGTAGATCTCGGTCATCGCCCAGAGCGTCGGCAGGCAGTCGGGCGTGATCATCCGGTCGAGCGGCGCGCTCCGGGCGTAGAACTGCTCGGCGCGGTCGCACTGCGCGCGGATGAACTCGGCGCACTGCCCGGGCTCCGACCACTTCCGCAGGCGCTCGGGGGTCAGGTCGAAGCGCCGGAAGTCCTCGGCCGGCAGGTACACGCGACCCATGTCGTGGTCCTCGCGGTAATCGCGCAGGATGTTCGTCAGCTGGAACGCAATGCCGCGGTCGACGGCAAGCGCGGGAGCCTCCGGATCGTGGTAGCCCCAGATGCGGATGCAGACGAGGCCCACGGTGCTGGCCACGCGGTAGCAGAAGCCGCGCAGGTCGTCCCAGCTCTCGTACGTGGCAGGGCCAACGTCGGAGAGCTGGCCGTCGAGCATGTCGTGGAAGTCCTTCAGCGAGAGTTCGTGGCGGTCGGCCACCCACGCCAGGCCGCGCCATATGGGCGAGGCATCCACCGGCGTGCCCGCAAGCGCCGCATCGGTGGCGGCGCGGAAGGCGGCGATCCGCCGCACGCGCTCCTCGGGAGAGAAGCCCTCGGCGTCGGCCAGGTCATCGGCCTCGCGCATCCACGCGTAGATCACGTACATGGCGCCACGCGCCGGGCCCGGGGTGAGCTTCAGCCCGTACCAGAAGTTCCGCGCACGCTCGCGGGTCACGCGCTCGCACTCGGCGATCACCGGCACCAGGTCGGCTGGCACGTCGGCAGGCACCTTCAGAAGCGCGGTCACTGCGATCTCCTCCCGCCGGGCACCTCGAGGCGCGGCACACCACGCGTCGGGCCTTGGCGGCGCATCCATCCGGGGGCCTTGGCACCCCACCAGGCGCGCATCACCAGCAACCCGCGCTCGGTGCGCCCGAGCTTGGGGCGATGGATGCAGGTCTCCATGTTCCACGCCTCGATCCACTGCAGGATGCGCTCGCCCCCCTCGATGAAGAGTTGGACGACCGGGTACGACTCGTCGGTGAGCGTGGGCAGCAGGCCGCGCCCTTCGTCCATGAGCGTCCAGCAGCGATCGACCATCGGGCGCACCGCGGTGCGGTACTCCTCGAGGAACGTGTGGTCGCACGCGTGGCCAAGCTCCGCGGTGCGGCGCAGGCGCGCCTCGAAGTCCGGGATCGACGACGTGAACTCCGAGGGCAGGTAGATGCGGTTGCGGTCGAGCAGGTCGCGGCGCACGTCCTGGATGTGGTTCACCATCTGGAGACCCGTGCAGACGCGGTCGCTCAGCTCGAAGCGCTCGGACGTTGCCAGGCCGAAGATGGCCAGCACCAGGCGACCCACGGGATCGGCGCTCCGCGTGCAATAATCGGTGAGCTCGTCCCAGGTGGCATAGCGGTCCTTCACCTGGTCCTGCTCGAATGCGCGGATCAGGTCATCGAACGGCGTGATGGTGAGCCGGCGGCTCTCGATGGTGGGACGCAGCGCCACCATCACGGGATGCCGGGGCTTGCCTTCGAAGCATGCCTCCAGCTCGCCGCGCCACCACGCCAGGAGACGCAGGCGCTCCTCGCCGGGCGTGCCGGCCTCGTCGCCCAGGTCATCGGCCCAGCGGCAGAACGCGTAGACGGCGGCGAAGTCGCCGCGCATGCGGTCCGGCACCAGTGCACTGAGCACGCTGAAGTTCTCGTAGTGGCCCTCGGCAAGCTGCTGGCACCACGCACGGGCGCGCGCCTCGTCCATGGGCGGCGGCACGCCGGGGCCGATCCGCGTCGGGCCAAACTCCTTCAGCTCTTCTTCCACGCTCTTCACGGAGCAAACTCTAGCGGAAATGGGCCTTCGCGCACCATGCGCGGAGGCAAGAACACCCGTACGGAGCGGCTACACTTCCCCGTTCGATGAAGATCATCCTTGCGAATCCCCGCGGCTTCTGCGCCGGCGTCTACATGGCGATCGACGTGGTGGACCAGCTCCTGGACATCTGCCCCGACGAGACCATCTACGTCTATCACGAGATCGTGCACAACCGGCACGTGGTGGACCGGTTCCGCGGCCGCGGCGTGAATTTCATCGAGGAACTGTACGAAGTGCCCAACGGCTCCATCGTGGTCTTCAGCGCGCACGGCGTCAGCCCCGCCCTGCGGGCCGAGGCGAAGGAGCGCAACCTCACGGCGGTGGACGCCACCTGCCCGCTCGTCACCAAGGTGCACAACGAGGCCATCCGCTACGCGAAGGCCGGCTACCAGATCCTCCTTGTCGGCCATGCCGACCACCAGGAGATCATCGGCACCCGCGGAGAGGCGCCGCACTGCACGCAGGTGGTGGAATGCCCGGAGGACATCCCCGACCTGGTCATCCATGACCCGAACAAGCTGGTCTACCTGACGCAGACCACGCTCTCCACCGACGACGCGAACGTCATCATTGCCGCGCTGAAGCAGGCGTTCCCGGGGCTCAAGGAACCCCCGAGCGAGGACATCTGCTACGCCACCACCAACCGCCAGCGCGCCGTGCGCGCATTGGCACCGGACGCAGACCTGGTGCTGGTGGTCGGCAGCAGCAACAGCTCGAACTCCGTGCGACTCACGGAAATCAGCCAGAACATGGGCACCCCCGCCCGGCTCATCGATGACCGCAGCGAGCTCAAGGCCGAGTGGTTCGAGGGCGTGAAGACGCTCCTCGTCACCGCCGGCGCCAGCGCGCCCGAGGACCTGGTGCAGGCGCTCATCGTGGACCTCATCGAGCGCTTCGGCGGCGAGGTGGAGCAGCACGACGTCTATCACGAGCAGGTGGAATTCGGCCTGCCCGGCACGCTCAAGGAAGAGATGCGCAAGCGCGGCGTCGACCCCACCGGCCGCCGCGTCCTGCGCAAGGACGCCGACGAGGCAATGGGCGCATGGCTTGATCGTCACGGCATCGCGCATCGCACCGTGGACCTGACCGTGGGCGTCACGAAGTGACCGCCGCGCAGGCAGCATTCTTCGAGTTCGACGCCGCCGGCCTCGAGGCCTGGTGTGGCGCGCGCGGCATGCCCAAGTTCGCGGCCAAGCAGCTGATGGACTGGGTGTACGGCAAGGGCGTGGTCGACATCGACCGGATGACCAACCTCTCGAAGGCCAACCGGGACATGCTGGCCCACGAGATGGTGTTCCTGCAGGGCTCGGAACTGCGCAACCTGGAGGCCACCGACGGCACGCGCAAGCTGCTGGTGGGCTGGCCGGCGCCGGGCGGCGAATCCGTGTCGCTCCCCGTGCTCGGCGTCGCCACCGGCCGCGAGACCGAGTGCGTGATGATCCCGAGCGAAGAACGGCGCACCGCGTGCGTCTCGAGCCAGATGGGCTGCCCCGTCGGCTGCAAGTTCTGCGCCTCCGGCCTCGAAGGCGTGGAAGGCAACCTCACCACCGGGCGCATCGTGGAACAGGTCTGGCGCCTCGCGCAGCAGCCGGGCGTGGGCCGCATCTCCAACGTGGTGTTCATGGGCATGGGCGAGCCGCTCGCCAACGCCAACGCCGTGATGAACGCCATCCGCACGCTCAACGCGCCGTGGGGCATGGGAATCAGCGCCCGCAAGATCACCGTGAGCACCGTGGGACTGCCGGCCGCCATCCGCAAGCTCTGCGACTTCGAGCTGCCGGTGACGCTCGCCCTCAGCCTGCACGCACCCACCGACGAGCTGCGCCGCCAGATCATCCCGTGGGCGGAGTACTCCACGGTCTCCGAGCTCCTCGGCGCATGCCAGGAGTATTTCGCCAAGACCGGCCGCGAGATCACGCTCGAGTACATCCTGCTCGGCGGCTTCAACGACCAGCGCGAGCAGGCCGAGGAACTCGCGCGCATCGCCCGCACCATCCGCGCCAACGTCAACCTGATCCGCTACAACGAGGTGGACGGCCTGCCCTTCGCACGGCCGGACGATCGCGACGTGCTGGAGTTCCAGTCCGTACTGCGCGATGCCGGCGTCAACACCCACATCCGCGCCAGCCGCGGCCGCGACATCAAGGCGGCGTGCGGCCAGCTGCGGCATGAGGCGATGAAGGGCTGAGGCAGTCGATGAAGGGCTGAGGCCGCTCAGCTCGTTGCCATTCGCTCGAGCTCCGACGGCGGAATCTCCCGCAGCCGGTGCTCGGCCGCGGCCTCCTGCAGCCCGCGCACCACGCCAAGCCAGTGCTCGCGCCGCTGCGGCTCGTGCGTGGCGCGTTCCATGATCTCGAGCACCGCGGCGCGCGCGCGGCGATCCTGCGGCTGGCCGCGCAGTTCGTTCGGCACCACGCGCCAGAGGATCAGCGCCAGCTGCGCCGGCCAGTCGCTCGAACGAAGGTCCAGGCGCCAGAGGTTGCGGCCGAGCACCACCTCCACGCGGTTCAGGTAGCGGCGGCTCATGAAGTCGCCGCGCGAGGCGCGCACGCCAAGGCGCTCGCGGATGCGCCGCGCCTGCGTCACGCCGGCCTGCATGGCGGCCACGTAGAGGGCATCGCGGATGAGGATCGACTCCGCGAGCGGCAGGATGCCAAAGGTGCAGAGCGCGCGCTCCGGGTCGTCGGTGCCGGCCTCGTAGAGCTGGCGAACCTGCTCCGCGTACCAGCGCAGGTGGCGCACCCCGCCCCATGCCACGCAGCGTGCGCAGGCGTTCACGAAGTCGCGCAGCGCCTGGCGTCCGTCGCTGGTGGCGTAGAGGCCGGGCATGGCGTCGATCGATTCCCGCACGATCTCGCGGAACTGCCGCGCGCGGCGGCGGCCGCCCTGGCGCGAGGCCTCCATCTCGAGCGCCGTGCGGCGCACCAGGCGACCGAGGCTCTCGCCCTTCTTCGCATCGCCTTCGGCGGTCTCGAGGCCCTCGGCGAGGCGCCGTCCGAACTCGAACGCCTCGAGCGACCGCCCGAAGCCGCGCTGCTCGAGTCGGCGCATGGCGGCCTCGAGCGATTCCACCGACACCGGGATGAATCCGCGCTGGAACGCCGCGCCGAGCGCCACCAGGTCCGCGACGCGGTCGGTGAGGAACTCGCGCCGCGCCGTGCCGGCGATGTCCGCGAGCAGCGCACCGTCTGCGCGCGTCGCGAGCGGCAGCGCGCGAGGCAGCAACGCCACGGCCTCGGCGAATTCGGTGGGCACCTGGTCCTCGAAGGAACCCAGGTTCGCCACCACATAGGTCTTGTCCGGCGCGGCCACGCGCAGGTACGGGTCCGGCCCAAGGGCACGCAACGTCTCGATGGCGTCGAACCCAAGCAGGAGGTCCGCTTCGCCGTACGGGCACTGCGGCGAATGGACGCGCGCGTCCGGTCCCTCGTCCTGGCCGGTGAAGAGCACCTGGCCCCACGCACGGCGGCCCGGGCCGACGGGGGTCGGGTGGTAGATCGACTGCACGCGGTAGCCCATGGCGCGCCCCGCCTCGCAGAGCGCGGTCACCGCGATGCCCGGCGGCTCACCGCGGTAACCGGCCACGTGGCAGCGCCACCGTCCCTCGCGGGCATGGATCGGGCGCGGCGGCGCCATGCGTGCGTCGGCATCGCCGCGCACCGGCGGCGGACGCGTGCGCACCACTTCCACCTGTTCGAGCAGCGCACGCAGTTCCACGCGCACCGGCAGTCCGTCGACCACCGGCAGCGTCTCGCGCACGAATTCGGTCTTCAGCGGATCGATCCCGCGCTCGAGGCCGCGCTCCATCAGCACCGCCTGCGAGAGCGGCCGCACGTCGCAGCCGGTGTCGGCGGGCCACACCAGGAGCTGCCGCGGCGTGAATCCCAGGCGATCGGCCTCGGAGACGCCTGCTTCGAGCTGGCGGATGTCGCGGCGCGCCGGCGGACCGTCGCGCGCCACCACCACGCCCACGCCGTCCATGCGCGCGGTCTGCACGATGGTCGCGACCAGCCCCGGACGGTCGTTGAGGTCGCAGTGCGCCAGGTGCAGGCGCGGCGCGCTGCGCACCGGCACCGCAGCGTTGGCCAGGCGCTCCACGTCCACCACGTCGCTTCCGCCAAGATCCACCACCACGAAGAGCGTGGGCTGCGGGTCGATGGCCGCCTGCTGGATGGCGGCCGGGCCCTCCACCGCAAAGCGGCGGCGATCCCAGACCTCGACCTCGGTGATGATCTCCGCCTGCGGCGGCGCGGCACCCTCAAGGGCCAGCGCACGCGTCGGTGCTTCGGGGTCGTCGGGATCGATGCGCGCCACCTCGGCCGCGGCCTCGGGCAGCACGGCGCGCACCGCATGGATGGCGCCCATCGGGCCAAGGCCGAAACTGCGGCGCGGCACCGCGATGCGCTCCAGTTCCGGCTGCGAAGCGGCCAGGCGCGGCGAATGCTCCAGCCCCGTGCGCACCAGCTTGAAGAGGTGCAGCGCCTTGCGCAGGAGGATCGAGGTGCGCACGCCGTCGTTCACCTCGAGGCGCACTTCCTCGCCGTCGCGCGTGGGCAGGCGATCCCACCAGAGGCGCGCCGGCCGCTCACCGCGGGCGCGCAGTGCCTCGGCCACTTCCAGGATGTCGGGGGCCACGGAATCGGGCCGCGGCTCAAGCACCACGGCATCATCGCAGCGCGTGAGGAAGCGCTCCAGAAGCGCTTCGTCCATGGGGTTCGTGCAGCCAAGGTCGAGGACCGGCACGCGCCCCTCCAGGCCGAACTCACCCAGGATGTGATGGACGGCCGTCGCCGCCGGACCCACCGTGATGAAGGCAATCGGCTCGCGCTCGCCGGGGCTCGGGAGCGCGGCCACGCGATTGAGTTCCAGGCGCCGCACCACGCGCAGCACGTCGTCGCCCTCGGGAGCACGCGCGCCGCGCCGGGCGCGCAGGAGCGCGGCCACCTGCTCCACGCGCTCGGTCACGCGGTTGGCGCGCAGTCGCGGCGAATCCACGGAACGCAGCACCGCGGAGTGCGCCACGATCGCCGCCATCCGCGGGCCCGCGTTCGCCAGCCGGAACGCATGCTCGATGCCGTCGCGCAGGCTCTCGATGCCGCGTGGCGCCACCACCGGGATGCCGATGGAGCGCGCCGCCTGCCACGGCGACGCCAGGCGCACCAGGTACGGGTTGTCCTCGAGGAGCAGCACCACCCCGCCCTCGGCCGAGCGCGGCGCATCGAGCGCACGGCGCGCGGCGTTGATCGCCATCGAGAGCTGCTCGTTGGGAATCATGGCGAGGACGCGCTTGCCTTCGCTGGCCGCGCGCACGGCCAGGCTCACGGCACGCGCGCCGTCCACCGAATCGGTCATCGTCAGGTGGTGCGCCTCAAGCGTGCGCGCCACGTCCGGGTCTGCAAGCAGCCCGAACACCGGCTCGAACGGCACCTGCCGCGGGCCCACGATGGCGTCCACCTCGAGCTCGCTCTCGAGCGCGCCCTTCAGGATGGCCTGGTGCGCGGAAAGGAGCGCCGTTCCCTCGGCACGGAGGAGCGGGTTGCTCCAGAGCGCCGCGGTCTCGCCGTTGGCGGGACTCACGCGCGCCTCTCCGAGGCAGCGCCCGCCCGCCAGCCGGCGCGCAGTTCACCGGCCAGGAGCGCCTCCACCGCAACCGCCACGCCGTCCTCGTGGTGCGCCGCGGTGTGTGCGCGCGCCAACGCGGTGATGCGTGCGTCGGCATTCGCCATCGCCACGCCAAGCGGCGCGTGCCCGATCAGTTCCACGTCGTTGAGCCCGTCGCCGAAGGTCACGATCTGCGAGCGATCCACGCCAAGCCGGTCAGCGGCAACGCACGCCATGGACCACTTGTCCGCGCGCGGCGCGAAGATCTCCAGCATGTGCGTGGAAATACCGGTGGCCTGCTCGGCGGTGAGCGCGCCCCACGCGCGCACGGCGAGCCGCTCGCCCCAGCGCTCGGAGAGCATCGCTACCAGCGGCGTGATCTCCGACTCCGGACCAATGGTGCCGACGCGCAGCACGCGGCCCTCGAGGTGCTCGTGCGCGTCGGCAGGCGCGGCGTGCCAGTCGCGGCGCGTCACCGGGTGTTCGTCCAACCACCACGTGGTGGCGGCGTCGAGCTCGGCGGTGCCGACGAACAGGTAGTCGTGCCCCGCCACGCTCGGGTCCATGAGGACGTGCGCGCGGTGGCCATGGCCGATGATGGTCTCCGCAACCGCCAGCGACGTGGCCGCATCGATGGTGGTGGTGGCCAGCACGCGCCCGCTGCCGGCCTCGTGCAGCGATGCGCCGCCCACGCCGATGAAGTACGCGTCCTCGGCGATGCAGTCGATGGCGCGATGGCTCTCGCTCCAGGTGCGGCCGGTGGCGATCGCCACGTGCCAGCCCGCGTCGTGCGCGGCCTTCAGCGCCGCCCGGTTGCGCGGGCTCACGTGCCCGCGCCGGTCGAGCAGCGTTCCGTCGAGGTCGGTGACGATCAGTCCGGGCATCGTGTTCCGCCAGCAGGGTCCAGGGGCCGGGAATCCGTGCCGCCACGGGCTTCCGCGCGCCGTGGAGGATAGGCGTTTCCGGATACACTCCCCCACCCATGAGCCAGATCGACCGCCGCCTCAAGAACATGCAGCAAGCGGACCTCACCGAGAGCCGCGTCAACGACGACTTCCTGCACTGGCTCAAGACCTGGGGACAGAACATCCTGCTGGCCGTCCTGGTGGTGGCCGCCCTCGCCATGGGCTACTTCTGGTGGAGCCAGAAGAAGGAACAGGCTCGCGACGAGGCTTGGAGCGAGCTCGCCAGCGCCAGCCTCCCCGCCGCGCTCGAGGAAGTGGCCGCCAAGCACGAGGGCAAGGACGCCGTGGCGCCCTTCGCCGAGATCCTGGCCGCCGACCGCTACATGGACGCGGTGACGAGCAACCAGCGCTTCGACCGCGAGGCTTCGGCCGCGGACGCCGCGCTCACCCCGGAACTGCGCACCGAGTGGCTGAAGGAGGCCGACCGCCTCTACGCCAAGGTGGCCGCCCGCATGGCCAACGCCAAGCGCCCCGGCGAATACGGCTTCCTGTTCGGCGCCCTCTTCGGTCGCGCCGCCGTGGCCGAGGACATGGGCGACCTGAAGGCCGCCGAGGGCTTCCTGAAGGAGATCGAGGCCAAGTCCAAGGACACCGACTTCGCCGCCGACGGCGCGCTCGCCGCCAAGCGCCTCGAGTCGCTGCAGGCGCTCGCCACCAAGGTCGAGCTCCCCTCGCGCCCCGCGCCGACGCCGATTGCGCCGACCGCCATCCCCGACCTCACCGCCCCCGGCACGCCGAGCATCCTCACGCCGAACGCCACGCCCGCCCCGGCCGGCGGCTCGTCCGCGAGCGATGACATCGTGAAGCAGCTCCAGGGATCCGGCACGGGCTCCGCCCCGGCACCCGCGCCGAAGGCCCCGTGACCACGCACGGCTCGGGGAGCGGTTCCGGCCCCGCCGACGGCGCCCCCACCGGCGAGCCGGATGACGAGGCGATCAGCGCCGATCCCGCGGAGCTCTTCGAGCTCTACGAGAAGCAGTCCGCCGATGACGAGACGCCGGTCACGGCCGTCTTCGAGATCACCCGCAACCTCGACCTCCGCCTCGACCGCTTCCTCGCGCGGCGCGTGCCCTTCCTCAGCCGCACCCAGCTCCAGAAGCTGATCGAGGAGGAAGCCGTCACCGTCAACGCGCGCGTCCCGAAGGCAAGCACCAAGCTCCGTCGCGGCGACCGCGTGGTGGCCACCCTGCCCCCGCCGCCCTCGAACGCCATCGCCGCGGAGAAGATCCCGCTCCAGATCCTCTTCGAGGACGACCACCTCATCATCGTCAACAAGCAGCCGGACCTCATCGTCCACCCGGCGCGCAGCCACAAGAGCGGCACGCTCATCAACGCGCTCGCCTGGCACTTCCTGCACAACTCGGGCGGCACGCTCAGCACGGTCGGCGAGGACATCGCCCGCCCGGGCGTGGTGCACCGACTCGACAAGCACACCTCGGGCGTCATGGTCTGCGCCAAGAGCGACACCGCGCACTGGCGCATCGCGCGGCAGTTCGAGATCCGCAAGACCGAGAAGCGCTACCTGTGCCTGGTGCACGGCGAGGTGGAGCCCGAGGCGGACGTCATCGACCTGCCGCTCGGCAAGCACCCCACCATCAAGGAGAAGTACGCGGTCCGCCATGACGAGCTCGGCAAGGCAAGCCAGACCGTCTACCGCGTGCGCGAGATCTACGAGGGCTACTCGCTGGTCGAGATCGAGCTGCGCACCGGACGCACGCACCAGATCCGCGTCCACATGAGCCACATCGGCTACCCCCTCGTGGGCGACGACCTCTACGCCGGCAAGCACGTCACCGTGGGCGATTTCGACCCCGCGCAGCCCGACGCCGCCGCGCCGCTCCTCACGCGCCAGGCGCTGCACGCGGCGCGCCTCGGGTTCGAGCACCCCATCTCCGGCCAGCGGGTGGCATTCGAGGCGCCCATGTGGGCCGACCTCGCACGCGCCGTGGAACTCCTCCGCACGACGCGGCTCAAGCGCGTGCTCGCGGCGCCCGGGGCGATCCTCCAGATCGGCGGCCCGCCCGTGACGCCCGTCGCCGACTGACCGTACGGCGTCCGCGCCCACCTGCCCCGAACAGCCACACGCCCCCAGACGCGGAAGCGCCAGGGGGCGTGGAGTGTGGACGCCGGCCGAAGCCAGCGTGGAGTGCATGCAGAGGTCAGGCGCGGCGACGACGGCCGCCGGCGATGCCGGCCAGACCGAGGAGCGCGAGCGCGCCGGGTGCCGGGGTGGCAGTGACCACGATTTCCTGCTCGCCGTACACCGTGTCGCCGGAGAAGGCCGTGATCTTGATCTTCCAGTCGCCAATGTCATTGGCTTGACCACCGCATCCGGCGAGGTAGCCGACGTTCCAGTTCTGCTGCCAAGCCATGTTGCCTGCAGAGAAGTCCGTTCCAACATCCCATCCAGAGAGGATCGTCGAAACCTGCCCATTGGGGCGCGTGATCAGCATGTTCATGCTGATGGCACCAGCTGCCGGACGTGCGCCATCGAGCGTGATGCTCCAGGTGAAGCCCCAGCTGGTAGCGCTGTTCGGAGGGAATCCGGCCCACCAACTCGGCTTGTTCACGGCTTCACCAGCAATACCCGTATATGCGCCAGTACCGCTGTCGATGTTCAGCCAAGAACCACCGACGCTATTGCCGTACGACGACACGGTGCTCGAACCCGCCGGCATGTTGCCGTTGCGGTATTCGTGCGCCTTGATGCCGATCAGGAGCTGCGAGCTGCCGGGACCAGCGCTGGTGTTCATGTAGTACCCATCGTTGCCGACGCCGGTGCCGGACGTCATGGCAATCGGATTCCCGCCGAACGAGAGCTGGCCGAACGAGGACGCCGCCGCCGCGGGCGCCGCGACGAACATGGAGGACACGAGGACAGCACCGACAACGCAGCACATCGAAGAAGTACGCATAGTGATTGGCTCCTGACCGAATTGGGCGGGCTCGCAGCCCGCGGTGGCCCACACTCCCGTGCAGGCGTGACCACGCAGAAACCGTCTGCGCGCGGTTGGTCCTCGAGATCGGCCCACGAAGGGACGATGAGCGAGGGCCTGCTGAAAGGGGGCGTCGTACGCGCACTGCTCGCGGCCAATACCCCCAACACCTTCAAGAACGAAACTCCCGGGTGGCGGCCATCACGCGCGTTCCCGATTTTTGACCCGTGGCGAGATCGGCACGCAAATGTGGCACAGAATCGCCCTTCCACGGTTTTTTGCCCCCACGCCCACCGTTCACCATGAATCCGCCCTCCGGAGCCGTATCCCTCTCCCGGGGGCCGGTCGGCCCACGAACACCAGGAGCACCGCCATGGAACACCTCCAGACCGAACGCGATTCCCTCGCCCAGGAAGTCCGCAGGCTGCGCAAGCACGCCAACGCGCTCAAGATCTCCGGCCGGCTGCGCCGGATCCACGCCGACGGCGCCGGCGCCCACGCCGATTCGTCGCTCTGCCTGCACGCGGCCGAGTGCATCGACTCGCTGCTGCGGGAGCTCGAGCGGATGGACCGCGCCTTCCCCCACCCCTACCGCAACTTCAAGCTCACCAACGCCACGATCGCCAGCGTGATCGCCACCAGGTAGAAGCGGCCCACCACCTGCGTCTCCTTCCAGCCCGCATGCTGGAAGTGGTGGTGCGCCGGCGCGCAGAGGAGGATGCGCCGGCCCTCGCCGTACCTGCGCTTGGTCCACTTGAACCAGCCCACCTGGAGCATCACGCTCAGGGCCTCCAGGTAGAACACCCCGCCGATCAGCACCAGGAGCACCTCCTGCCGCACGCACACGGCGATGGTGGCAAGGAGACCGCCCATGGCGAGGCTCCCGGTATCGCCCATGAAGATCTGCGCGGGCGGCACGTTGAACCAGAGGAAGCCGAGGCACGCGCCCGCCATCGCGCCCGCGATCACCATCAGTTCCCCGCTGCCCGGCACGTAGGGCACCATCAGGAAGTAGCTGGCGCGCTGGCTGGCGGCGATCCAGGTGAGCACCATCATCGCGAAGCTCGCGATGAGGAGCGTGCCGCCCGCCAGGCCGTCGAGGCCATCGGTCAGGTTCACGGCGTTCGAGGTGAACGCGATCATGAACGTGCCCAGGAGGAGGAACGCCACGATCCCCATCTGCCACACGCCGGGCGCCAGGTCGAGCGGCTGGATCACGCCTTCGGTGGGAGCAGGAAGGTAGGTGCGCTGGAACGGCAGGTTCATCACGTGCGCGTCGGGCACCGCGGCCGCCTGCCAGATGAAGTAACTGGCGATTGCGCCGATCCCGAACTGGAACACCAACTTCTCCCACGGCAGCAGGCCATCGCGGCTGCGCTTGCCGCCGTTGCGCTTGTCGCGCGCGGCCTGGGTCAGCTTCATCCAGTCGTCCCACGCACCCACCGCGGCAAGCCACACCAGGACGATGAGCGCCACGTGCACGTAGCGGCTGTGCACCACGTCGGCCAGCAGCACCGAGGTGAGGAGCACCGAGCCGCAGAGGAGGATCCCGCCCATGGTGGGCGTTCCCCGCTTCGAGGCCATGATGGCGTTGAGGTCCTTGCCGTAGAACTCGGGGTCGTCGGTCACCTTGACGGACCGCAGCTTGGCGATGAGCCGCGGCATCAGGAGGAGCACGATGCCGAACGACAGCAGCACCGCGAAGAACGCCCGGAACTCAAGCTGGAACATCACCTGCACCACGGGGTACAGGCCGACCGAGTCCAGCCAGTTCTGCAGGTTCTCGACAAGGACGTAGAGCATCGGTCACCTCGCGGCTGCCGGCGCCTCGCCCGCGGAGCGCGCGGCGAGTGCCTGGAGCAATCGTTCCATTCGGCTTCCGCGGCTGCCCTTCAGCAGAATCACGTCGCCCGGGCGCAGCGCGGCGGCGATCCGCGCCACCCCTGCCTCGTCGAGCGCCGGGACGTGGATCACCTCGCCCGCCCCCGCGCGGCCGGCTTCCGCCGCGCCGTGCGCGCTGGCCTCGCCCACGAAGACCATCAGCCCGGCACCGGCGGCAGCCGCGGCACGGCCCACCTCGGCGTGGAGCGCGCCTGATTCCTCGCCCAGTTCCAGCATGTCGCCGAGCACGGTCACCCGCCGCGCGGCAACGCCGGCAAGCTCCGCGAAGGCGCGCAGTGCGGCCAGCACGGCGTCCGGATTGGCGTTGTAGGCATCGTTGTAGACGGCCACGCCGCCCACGTCCTGCCGGGTCATCCGCATGTCGGCGGGCGTCACCGCGCCCAGCGCGGCGGCCACCTTCTCTGCGGGCACCCCGAGCATGCGCGCGCAGGCCACCGCGGCCAGGGCGTTCATGGCGTTGTAGTCACCCGGTAGGCCCAGCGGGCAGTCCCACTCGGCGCCGTCCGGCTCGCGCACGCGCATCACCTGCCCAGCCTCGGTGGCCGTGCGGGCGGTGATCCGCCAGAGGCAGCCCTCGCCCATGCCGAAGGTCACCACGCGCACGCCGGGCTTCACCCGCGCCTCCACCGCCGCCACCAGGGGCGGCTGGTCGCCATTCACGATGGCAATGCCGAGCGTCCCGAGGCCATCCACCAGGTTGGACTTCTCGTCGATGATCGCCTGCACGCTTCCCATACCGCCCAGGTGCGCGCGGCCGGCCATGGTGATGATCGCCACCGCCGGGGCGGCCATCCGCGCCAGGGGCGAGATCTCGCCGGGGTGGTTCATCCCGACCTCCACCACCAGGTACCCATCGGAGGGCTGCGCCCCCAGGAGGGTGAGCGGCACGCCGATGTCGTTGTTGAAGCTCTTGGGCGAGGCGCTCCCGGTCATGGTGCTTGCAAGCGCCGCATCCACGATCCGCCGCGTGGTGGTCTTGCCGCTCGAACCGGTGATCGCCACCACCTTGCCCCGCAGCCGGCTGCGCCACCAGCGCCCCAGATCGCCGAGCGCCACGCGGGTGTCACCGACCTCCAGGAGCGGCAGCCCTGCCGGCCGCGCGTAGTCCCCGGCACGGCGATCGACAAGCGCCGCCGCCGCGCCGCGCGCCTGCGCTTCGGCCAGGAACCGATGGGCATCGAAGTTCTCCCCCCGGAGCGCCACGAAGAGCTTTCCGCGGAGGTCTTCCCGGGTGTCCGTCCCCACCCCGTGCACCATGAACGGCACCGGGGCGAACCCCGGCTTCGGCGCCGCCACCGGCGGTTGCACGACCCACTGACCGGCCACGGCGCTGCGAAGTTCTTCGGCGTTCATCTGCATGGAAGTTCCGTGTGTATCGGCGCAGCGGGGCCGGATGCCGAAAAGACGCCGCCCGACTCGTGTTCCCTCCGAGGCGGGCAGCGCTCACTGCATGTGTTCGGCCAGCACATACTGATGGGCGGAAGCGCGAACGCAACCACGATCAACTCACCAGCGGGTCATTGGGTTTCCCATCCCAATGCCTGGATCTGGCGCAGGGCCTGAACAGGGGTGCATACGCCGCCGGATGGGCCGACGTTCACCGTTGCGGGTTGACTTCCTCGGGATAGCTCGAAGTTCGAACGCACCCTTCGCTGTGCGCGGGGGCAGTGCGAAGTTCGACCGCACCCTCCGCTGCGCGCGGGACCCCTGTCCCGCGGACGGCCTCGCTCCACCCGGCTCCTCTCGGCCTCGACGACAACCGCTCGTCCGGGCGGCACCCGGGAGTACTCAGGAATCCAGCTGCCGGACTTCGCGCTTGTCGACGCCTCGGGCCAGGGGTCCCGTGCTCGCTG
>JBIIJH010000018.1:0-26222 GCA_044233905.1 Phycisphaerales bacterium | reverse complement strand
CCCGGCAGCGTGTACATCGACCAGCAGGGCGTCACCCAGCGCGTGCCGTTCCGCGGCGTGCGCCGCAAGATCGCCGAGAGCCTCGACCGCAGCGTGCGCACCACCGTGCACTTCACGGTGGTCGACGAGGCGGACGTGACCGCGCTCGACGCCAAGCGCAAGGAGTACAGCAAGGTCACCGGCCAGAAGCTGAGCATGCTGCCCTTCATCATGGCGGCCATCTGCAAGGCGCTGAAGAAGCACCCGACGCTGAACGCCATCACCGACGATGCCAACAACGAGATCCTGGTGAAGGGCCCCGTCAACATCGGCTGCGCCGTCGACACCGACAGCGGCCTCATGGTGCCCGTCATCAAGGATGCGCACGCCAAGAGCCCGGTGGAGCTCGCCAACGAGGTCAAGCGCCTGGCCGCGGCCTGCAAGGACCGCAGCATCAAGCGCGAGGAGTCGATGGGCGGCACGTTCACCATCTCGAACGTGGGCAGCTACGGCGGCATGTTCGCCACCCCGATCATCAACTACCCGGAGGTGGCCATCCTGGCCGCCGGACGCGCCAAGGAGCGCGTGATGGTCAAGGACGGCCGGTTCTACGCCGGCCTGGCGCTGCCGCTCTCCCTCAGCTGCGACCACCGCGTGGTGGACGGGGCGGAGGGCGCGCGGTTCCTGAACACCGTCGTGGGGCTGCTCGAGAACCCCGAGAACCTGATCTGAATTCCGGCCTGAATCGCCTCAACCCGGCTGACCAAACGGCGGATCACCGCTTTCCGGAATCACCATGAACGCCATCGCCACCGAACTCCTGCAGAAGTTCGAATCCAAGACCGCCACCGTGGGCATCGTCGGCCTCGGCTACGTCGGCCTGCCGCTCTCGCACGCCTGCCTCAAGGCCGGCTACAAGGTGGTCGGCTTCGACATCGACCAGCGCAAGATCGACTGCATCAAGTCGGGCAAGCCGTACATCCACCACCTCGGCCAGGAATTCTTCGACTACATCAAGGGCAACGAGGGCTTCCTCGGAACCGCCAACCCCGAGGACCTGAAGAAGGCCGACGCGATCCTGATCTGCGTGCCGACGCCGCTCGGCAACCACAAGGAGCCGGACCTGTCGTTCGTGCTCGACTCCACGCGGCTCATCGCGAAGGTCCTCCGCAAGGGCCAGCTGGTGTCCCTCGAGAGCACCACCTATCCCGGCACCACCCGCGACGAGATGGGACCGATCCTGGACGCCACCGGCCTGAAGCGCAACGAGGACTACTTCCTCGCGTACAGCCCCGAGCGCGAGGACCCGGGCAACCCGAACTTCTCCGCGTCCGTCATCCCCAAGCTCGTCGGCGGCACCGACGAGGCCTCGGGCAAGCTGGCCTACGCGCTCTACAGCCGCGTGGTGAGCAAGGCGCACTTCGTCTCCAGCGCCGAGGTCGCCGAGACCGCGAAGCTCCTCGAGAACATCTTCCGCGCCGTGAACATCGCCCTCGTCAACGAGATGAAGACGGTGCTCACCGACATGAACATCGACGTCTGGGAAGTGGTGGCGGCAGCAAGCACCAAGCCGTTCGGCTTCATGCCCTTCTACCCGGGCCCGGGCCTCGGCGGACACTGCATCCCGATCGATCCCTTCTACCTGACGTGGAAGGCGAAGGAAGTGGGCCGCACCACGCGCTTCATCGAGCTCGCCGGCGAGGTCAACACGGCCATGCCGCACTACGTGGTGGACCGCACCCAGGCCGCGCTCAACGACGACACGAAGAGCATGAAGGGCTCGAAGGTCCTGGTGATCGGCGTGGCCTACAAGAAGAACATCGACGACTCGCGCGAGAGCCCGAGCGCCGAGATCATCGAGCTCCTGCGCGACCGCGGCGCCGAGGTCAGCTACCACGACCCGCACATCCCGACGTACCCCTCGATGCGCAAGTACCGGATCGACCTGAAGAGCGTCGAGCTGAGCGAGGCGAACCTGAAGGCCACCGACTGCGTGCTGATCCTCACGGACCACGACGCGGTGAAGTACGCCGACATCGCCAAGCACGCGAAGCTGGTCGTCGACACCCGCAACGCCATGGCGAGCGTCCCGGCCGGCACCGGCAAGGCGCGCGTCGTCAAGAGCTGAGCAGGCGCACATGACCGATCGACTCGCAACGTCCACCTGGAAGGTCCTTCGGGCAGGAGGCTTCCGCCTGGACGGCGGCGGCATGTTCGGCCTCATCCCGCGCACCATGTGGTCGCGCTGGATGCCGCCGGATGCCGACAACCGCATCGGCCTCTCGATGAACTGCGTGCTGATCGAGCGCGCGGGCGAGGGCGGCGGCGGCCGCGTGCGGCGGACGCTGGTGGAAACCGGCGCCGGCGGCAAGTGGACTCCGAAGGAAGAGGCCATCTACGAGTTCCAGCGCGCCGCCGACGGCCGCATCCGGACCATTGAGCATGCGCTCGCGGAGATCGGCGTCGACCCGTCCTCGATCGACGACGTCGTGGTGACGCATCTCCACTTCGACCACGCCGGCGGCCTCACTCGCCTGGCTGCGGACGGCACGCCGGAACTGGTGTTCCCGAAGGCGAAGATCCACGTCCAGCGCCAGGAATGGAGCGATGCGCTCGCCAACCGCAGCACGATGACTCGCACCTACCTGCGGAATCACCTCGATCCGATCGCGGACCGGGTGGAGCTGCACCAGGGCGAGGCAGAGGTGGTTGCCGGCGTCCGTGTGATGCCGGCTCCCGGGCACACCTGGGGACACCAGGTGGTGGTGTGGCGCGATGCGCAGGGCACCTGCTGCTACACGGGCGACGTGATGCCCACGGTCCACCACGCGCACCTGTCGGCGAGCCTCGGCTACGACGTGCTGCCCTACCAGACCATGCTGACCAAGCGTGCGCTCCTGGAGCTGGCGGACCGCGAGCGATGGCGGCTGGTGCTCGACCACGAATCCGGCGATTGCGTCGTGCAGCGCGGGATGGCGGGCTGACCGCGGTATCCTGCGGAGAGCCGTGTCACCGCAGGTGCCACGGACGACGCGCCGGCGAGGCGCGCACCGCCGCAGACCCGGAGAGCACCCATGCCCCGCAGATCGCTCCGTCCCCTCGTGTTCCTCAATGCCGGACTCCTCGTCGCGCTCGCGACGGTGACGCTGATGCCCCAGGCGTTCGCGCAGCTCCGTCCGCGTTCCACCTACACCATGGTCGGCGGCACGGTGAACGGCATCGTGCAGGGCGTGGTCTACATCGCCGACGAGACCACCAACGAGGTGGTTGCCGTCAGCTGGTACGAGAACCAGAAGCGACTCGTCGGCATGGGCTACCGCAACATGACCGCGGACGCCATCCAGGCTGCCAAGAATCGCTGAACCAGCCCGAACACCAAAGGACCAACCATGGACACCCACACCACCGAGACCAATGCGACTGCCGGCGCCGCGCGCCGCGCCTCCCGCATCGCCACTCCTGCTGCCCTCCTCTGGGCCAGCGCCTTCCTGCTTGCCGCACTGACCATCGTGCAGGCCGGACGTCTGCCGATCAACGCCGCGTACGCCAGCGCCGCCAACCAGGGCAGCCAGGGCATGAGCGTGATCACGCAGAACACGGGCCTTGGCCCGGATAGCAAGCCCTACGAGGCGCTCTGGGTCCTCGACAGCCGCGGCGAGATGCTCTTCATCTACTACATCGAGAACGCCAACGCCGGCGAGAAGGCCCTCCTCCTCCGCCAGGCAATGCCGGTGACCGAGCTCTTCCGTCTCGCACGCGGTGGTTGACCGGCCGATGCGCGCCGTCGACGCCATCATGGCTGCGCGCCGCGCGGACTCGTTCGCTAAGCGCTCCATCAAGGGTTCTTCCAAGCAGCACGCCCTCCGGCGTGCTGTTTCAATGCTGGACCTGACGACGCTCGAGGGCAAGGACACCGAGGGCAAGGTGCTGGGGCTTTGCCGCAAGGCGATCAGTCCCGTGGACGTGCCTGCGGGCTGGCCGCCGCTTGACCCGCCGGTTCCGCACGTGGCCGCGGTGTGCGTCTATCCGACCATGGTGGCCGTGGCCAAGGAAGCGCTTGCCGGGAGCGGCGTGAACGTGGCCGCGGTGGCCACCGGGTTCCCGAGCGGGCAGTATCCGCTCGACGTCCGGCTGCGCGACTGCGCGGATGCCATCGCCGCCGGTGCCGACGAGATCGACATGGTGATCAGCCGTGGCCTGTTCCTGTCGGGCCGTTTCGACGAGGTGATGCGCGAGATCCGCGAGACCCGCGCACTGTGCGCGCAGCCGCCGAAGGGCGTCCCCGCGCACCTCAAGATCATCCTGGAGACCGGCGAGCTCGAGACGCTCGACAACGTGCGGCACGCGAGCGACCTGGCCATCGAGGCGGCCTGTACGGTGCCCGGGATCGGCGCACCGAAGGACGGCGAGGTGTTCATCAAGACCTCCACCGGCAAGGTGCAGCCCGCCGCCACCATGCCAGTGACGCTCGTCATGCTCGAGGCCATCCGCGACCACTTCCTGACCACCGGCATCCGCATCGGCATGAAGCCCGCGGGCGGCATCCGCACGGCCAAGCAGGCCATCGCCTACCTGGTGATGGTGAAGGAAACGCTCGGCGACGAGTGGCTCTCGCCGCACCTCTTCCGCTTCGGCGCAAGCGCGCTTGCCAACGACATCGCGCGCCAGCTCCTGCGCATCCAGGGCGGCGGCTACATGGCGGGATACGACGTCACCGACGCGTGAGTGCGTGCCCGGTGCGCGCCCCGCGGCGCCCAGCGCCGTCCACGCCGTTCACTTGCCGCGCTTCTCCCAGAACGCACGCAGCATGCTGGAGAACTCGTCGCCCTCCGCCGCGGCGGCGCTGGCGAGCGCGGTGTGTCGGAAGCGTGCCTCCTCCATCGTCCCATCCAGTTCGTTGAGCCAGCGCTTGGTGGCACGGAGCGCCTGCGGGCCCTTCTGCAGGATGCTGGCCACGAAGGTGTCGCATTCCTGGTTGAGGGACTCGGGCGTCCGGGAGCAGAGCGTGGCGAGCCCAGCGCGCACCGCCGCGTGGCCATCGAGGATGGATCCACCCATCGTGACGGCGCGCGCCGGGCCGGGGCCGGCGTTCGCCATCAGTGCGGGAATCGTCACCGCCGGGCTCACTCCGATGCGGTGGACCGGGTAGCCAAGCTGCGCATCCGGCGCGACGTAGACGAAGTCGCAACCGGCGAGCAGGGCGCAACCGCCGGCGAGCGCTGCACCGCGCACCTCTGCAATCACCGGGATCGGCAGTGCGCGCAGCGCCCGCACAGCATGCGAGAGCTCCATGACGAAGTGCGCCAGGAGCTGCGGCCGGTCGACGCATGAAGCGAGGTCGAACCCCGACGAGAACGAATGTCCCTCGCCGCGGATCACCACCACGTCGGCACCCCCGCGGCTGCCGTCATGCAGGAGCAGGCGGTCGTCGGCCGCGAGCGCCGCCACCAGCAGGCGCTGGTGGAGCGCGGCGAACATCGCCTCGCCCATGGCGTTGCGCTTGCCCGGATCGGCAAGCGTGATCTCGAATCGGCGGTCGGAACAGGAGCTTCGGACGAGCATGGAATGCCTTGATTCCTGACGATTCGGTGCGGCGTTGCACCAGTTCTGATCCGCGAAAAATCCGAACGAATTGTGAACCATGGTCCCCTGCGGGCGTAACAACCGTGTCGGAGCGTATCACCGCATGCGCTTCGGCACTCGCCCTGAAGTCCACACACAGGGCGAAGCGCATGCCCGGGCACGTGCCCGCGGCATGCGTCTTTCGAACGATTCCACGCAGCACCGTCGTCCTTCTCCTTGGCCGATGCCGGTGTTGTTTTTGACGCTCACGCGCGATCTCGGCAGTGCTCGGCCACCGTGCGCAGCACCGCACCGGCGGCGGCGAGCAGTTCGCGCTCGGTGATCGGCCGGGCATCCGTCGGACGAAGCACATGCTGCGCCTCGAGCTGCGGGACGTGGATGAAGCCGGAGATGGCGGGTGCCAGGCCGCGCGCAGCCCGCTCGAGCGAGTGGAACATCACCTCGTTGCACAGGTAGGTGCCGGCCGAGAGCGACAGTCCGGCCGGGATTCCTTCGGCGCGCACCGCGTCAACGATGGCCCGCACCGGCAGCGTGGCGAACCGCGCGTCGGCCGCATCGGCGACCACCGGCGAATCCTCGGCAAAGGCCCCTGAGTTGTCGGCGATCCGGTAGTCGCGCAGGTTCACCGCCACGCGCTCCACGCTGACCTCGCCGCGGACGTGCGCCTCGCCGAAGTGGATGGCCGCATCCGCGGGAAAGGCCTCCAGCATGGCATCCAGCGCCGCCCGGGCGCTGCCTGGCTCGGTTCCGCCGACCACCGGGAGCACGAGCGCCCGGACCTCGGTGCCGGGGAATCGTCCGTGTGCCAGCGACTCCGCGGCCATGGCCGAGGGATTCACGGGGCTTCCGCCGAAGGGCTCGAAACCGGTCACCAGGATGCGAAGTGCGTCGGCCATGGTCCATCGATGCTAGAACTATGCGCATGAGCCTGCTTCCGGCACCGACATTGATGGCGAATTCCCCCGTGGTGGTGGCGCTGGTGGCTGCCGTGACCATCCTGGCGGTGGTGGGTATCTGGCTGATGGCCGTCTACAACGGCTTGGTCACGCGCCGGGTGCGCGTGCAGAACGCCTTCTCGCAGATCGACGTCCAGCTCCGGCGCCGGCATGACCTGGTGCCGAACCTGGTGGCCGCGGTGAAGGGCTACATGCAGCATGAGCGCGCCACGCTGGAGGCGGTGACGGCCGCGCGTGCCGCCGCGGTGACCGCGCAGGCGCGCATCGGCGCCACCCCGGGCGACGCGGCGGCGACCGTTGCGCTCGCCAACGCCGAGGGCGCACTGCAGGCGACGCTCGGCCGGCTGATGCTCGTGATGGAGCGCTACCCGGACCTCAAGGCAAGCGGCAATGCGCTCCAGCTCCAGGAGGAGCTGGTGAGCACGGAGAACCGGATCGCCTTCGCGCGGCAGGCGTACAACGATGCGGTGATGACCTACAACACGCGCCTGGCGGTGTTCCCCGACGTACTGGTGGCGCGCCTCTTCTCGTTCGCATCGGCAGTGCTGTTCGAGGCCGAGGAATCGGCGCGCGCGCTGCCGAACGTCGACTTCTCCGCACCCGCCGCCGGCTGAGGACGGCAACGACCATGGACTTCTTCGAAAGCCAGGAACGCGCCAAGCGGAACACCTCGAGGCTGGTGGCGATGTTCGTCGTCGCGCTGCTGGCCACGATGGCGAGCGTGCATGTGCTGGTCACCATCCTGTTCGCCAAGGGGAACTTCGCCGACGTGCGCATGCTCGGCATCTCGCTCGGCTCGGTGCTCGTGGTGGTGGTGATCGGCATGGCCGTGAAGTTCGCGCAGATGTCGCACGGCGGCCGCGCGGTGGCCGAGGCAATGGGCGGGGTGCAGGTGGACCCCGGATCCGCCGATCCGGCGGAGCGGCGCATCCTCAACGTGGTGGAGGAGATGGCCATCGCCAGCGGCGTCCGCGTGCCGCCGGTGTTCCTGATCGACGAGCCGTCGATCAATGCGTTCGCTGCCGGAAACGGCGAGCAGGACGCCGTCATCGGCGTGACGCGCGGCTGCATCGAGCAGCTCTCGCGCGACGAGCTCCAGGGAGTGATGGCGCACGAGTTCAGCCACATCTTCCACCGCGACACGCGCCTCAACATGCAGCTGGTGGCATGGCTCGGCGGGATCTTCGCCATCTCGCTGGTGGGCCGGATCATCATGCGATCCGCGCTGAGTTCCGGATCATCGCGGGGGAAGAACGACGGGAAGATGGTGGCCATCGCGCTCGGCGCCGCGGTGTTCCTGATCGGCATCGTCGGCTACTTCTTCGGCAGGATCATCCAGTCCGCGGTGAGCCGGCAGCGCGAGTACCTGGCCGACGCGAGCGCGGTGCAGTACACGCGCAATCCCGACGGCATCGCCGGCGCGCTGGAGAAGATCGCGCGCGGCGCGGGCAGCCGGATCTCCGCGCCCGCCGCTGCCGAATTCAGCCATTTCTTCTTCGCCAACGGGATCGCATCGCTGTTCTCCACGCATCCGCCCCTCGAGGACCGGATCGCCCGCATCCGCGGTGCCCGCATGGTGGCGGCCGGTGTCGGTGCGGGCGGCGCTGCCGCCGCGCGCGTTGCGAGTTCAGCTGTCGCCGGAGCCGCCGCCGTCGGCGTGCCGCCGGTGGTCGCCCCTGCCATCGTCCCGGCGGCCGCCCTGCGTGCCGCGCGTGCCGGCATGGGATCGGTGGACGCGTCGACACTCAGGCTTGCCGGCGAACTGCTGGTGGACGCGCCGACGGTGGTGCTCGACGCCGCGCGCAATCCCTTCAGTGCGCGTGCGGTGGTGTGCATGATGCTGCTGTCCGATGTTCCGTCCGAACGCAGTCGGCAGCTCCGGACGATTGCCGCGAACGACCCGAAGCTTGCCGAGGCGACCTCTTCGCTCGCTGCGTCGGCATCGATCGCGCCGCGCGAGCGGATGCCGGTCCTCGAGGTCTGTGCAGCATCGCTCACCATGCTCTCGCCTGCGCAGTACGCGCAGTTCCGCACCACGCTGGCACAGCTCATTGCCGCCGACGGCCAGGTGGACCGCGTGGAATGGACGGTGCGCGTGATCCTCCGGCACGCCGTGGAAGGCCGCGCAAGTGCACCCGCCGCCCACGGAAAGGCGACCATGGTGGACCTTGCGCTGGTGGTGAGCGTCCTGGCCTGGAGCGGCGCCTCCGACGAGGCCGCGGTGCACCGTGCCTGGCGAGCCGCCCGTGCCGCAGAGCCCGCCCTCCCGGAATCGCCGGATCCGGCACAACGCTGCACGCTGGATGCGCTCGATGGATCCCTCCGCGCCTTCGCCGCCGCGACTCCCGGATTCAAGCGCCGGCTGGTCGATGCGTGCGTGGCATGCGCCGCGGCCGATGGACAGACCACCGTGGAGGAAGCGGAGCTCCTCCGCGCGGTATGTGCGTCGATAGGCGCGCCGATGCCGCCGGTGCGCCAGGTTGCCTGAGTCGGTTCGCCGGTCCGTCGCTTACGCGGCACGGGTGCGTCGCACGCGCCGTCCGGACTCGTGGCGCCAGGCCTCGAGCGCTTCGCGGAGCTGCAGCACCAATCGGTCGGCATCCCACCCGCGGGCGATGCCTGCGATGGCGGCGATGTCCGGGATGATCACGGATTCGATGGGCGGCATCTCATCCGCGGCGTTCCATGCATCGATGGATCGCAGCGCGGCATTGAGCGCCAGGTAGATCATGGGTTCCGTGGAGAGGTCGCTGGGCAACTGCGTTGCCGGTGCCATCACCACGAACGGAAGCGTGAAATCGCCGCTGGGGAGGATCATGGCCTCGCCGACCGGGAGTTCCGCGTCGAATTCGCACGCGATCCGCTCCTGGAGGCTGCGTTGCAGGCGGCGGCCGAACCGGCGCGCGAACGCGCCATCGACCCCGGTGTCGAGGTAGCCGAAGCTGTTGGTCGGCGCGATCACCGCATCCGCAATGCAGCCCGCCAGGAGCGGGCCGTCGACGATTGACACGCCGGCGATGTCGCCGAGCAGCGCACGGTAGATGGTGGCGTGGGCCGCGACCGGCGAGCGGAGCTCGATGCGCACCAGGCGTGCGGGCGCAGCAGGCTGCAATCCGTCGCCGTGTTCACGATGTTCGCCGTCGCTGATTCGGTCGCACATTCCCATCACCTCCGCTTGGTTGCCGTTGCCCCGGGTGGCGGTCCACACTCGCCACCCAGAGCGTCAGTTGATTGACCCGATCTCGTCGAGCATCACTTCGGTCATTTCCTGGATCAGGTCCTTCGCGTCGGAAACGCCCTTGACGGTGCCGCCGACGATCAGCAGGCCAACCGCTCCGAACTCGACGCTTTCCGTTCCCTGCTCGTCCCTGACAAACTTCCAGATGACTTCGTTGAACTTCATTGAACTTCCCTCTCCGGACGTACGGTCAAATCCCGCCACGGTGGGTCAAGCGCACGTGAGGGAATTGACGCGCCTTTGGCCATCTTCGCGCGGCATCGGACGAATACGCGGACCACACGGATCCCGGGTCGGGATCCGTGGTGCGGGTGGGGCAGGTGGTTCCGCGTGTGCGGCCGAGATCAGGCGGGTCGGAGGGTGCTTCAGCGGCGCCGGCGCTTGAAGGGCGCTGCTGCGGCGGGGCCGCCGGCAGCGGTTCCCGAGGCTTGCGCGGGCGCCTTGCCCTGGGGGCGACCGGCGGCATTCGGCGTCGCCGCGCCGGCCTGCTTGGCCAGTTCCTGCGCCATCCGGTTCAGCGTGCTGGCCCGGTTGATGGCGGCCTGGAAGTGCTCCACCGGCGCGCCCTGGAAGTAGGCGGCGGCAAGCGCGGCCTGCTCGTTGAAGCCCTCGATGCGCAGCTGCCGCGCGGCTCCGTCGACCACCAGCGAGCGGACGCCGAGGTCGGCGGCCAGTTCAAGGGCGGCGCGCAGGCGCAGGTCGTTCTGGTCCGATCCCTGCGAGAGCAGCTCGGCCACGTACGCGGCCGCGGGGAGCGACGGGTCCTGCTTCGGGTCGGTGCGGCGCTTCTCGAGCTCGGCGCTCTGCGCGCGGATCAGGTCGATGTTGTTCACCTTGACGGGCATCTCCATGCCGTTCACGCGGATGCGGCGGCCGTGGACGATCACCAGGCCGGCGGCAAGGGCTCGGCCCTCGCGGATCCCCTCTTCGTTGAAGTGTTCCATCGCCGGGCGGCTGTCGAGGTCGGGGTGCTCGCCCTTCTCCCACTTCACCTGGCGGCCGTCGCCTTCGCCGTCGATGTGGCTCGATGCAATGCCCATCTGCCAGAGCGTCCAGAGGGCCGCCTGGATGCGGGGGTCGGTGGTGGGAAGCTTCTGCACCTTCACGCCGGCATCGGCGATCATCGTCAGCATGCCGGGAATCGGCACGCCGTCGTGCATGCGGCGATAGACCTGGCCGGCAAGCCAGTCGAAGGCACCGCGTTCCTGGGGGACGAGTTCGACCGGGGTGCCGTTGAGCGTGAAGGTTGGCATGGGGGTGTGGAGGTTACTCCACGGGGCGGAGCGTCACGTTGCGCAGGTTGATGAACGACTCGCCTGGTTTGCTGGCGGCCTTCACGGAGACGGCCTGGTGCCCGGCCTTGAGCGGCAGCACGCCCACCTGGACGGTCTTGAAGTCGCCCCAGTCCTTGCGCGGCGGAAGGTTCTGCGTGATCTGTGAGGAGCCACCGTTGTCGACGTCCACGATGGTGACCTCGAAATCGCCGCCGCAGGTCTCGTTGCACGCGTAGTCCACGGACACCTGGTAGTTGCCATCCTTCGGCACCACGATGTCCCACGAGGCGGTGCTTGCGGTGTCGCGCCACCAGCCCAGGTTCTGGAAGCGATCCTCGTACTGGATGCTGCCCGTCACCACGGCATCCGCCGCCGTGCAGGCGATCAGGCCGAGCGAGTTGGCCGTGACCATGAACGGCTCCACCTGCGGCTTGCCGGCGATGGCGATCTGCACCACGGTGGCATCCGCATCGACGGGCGCGGCACCGATGTTGGAGACCACGATGCCGTTTGCATCGCGCGCCACGGTGGGCTTGCGGTCCGGTGCGCCGAGCACCGCGGCCACCGGCAGCACCTCGTTGCCGATCCCCGGCAGGCGGAGCGTGCCGTCCTTCGGCCACTCGAAGACCAGCAGGTTGAGCGTGGTGCTCTCGCGCCCGCTCAGCGGGCCGAACCCCTGCGTGATGCGGCCCCACTGGAACTTGCGCGGGAACGGCGATGCGTCCGTGCCGTGGATGGCGGTGCCGTTCACCTTCATCCACTCGCCCATGCGCTTCAGGCGGTCGATGGATTCCTGCGGGATGGTGCCGTCGCCCTTGGGGCCGACGTTCAGCAGGAAGTTGCCGCCCTTGGAGGCGATGTCGCAGAGCATGCGGATCATCTCCCGCGCGTCCTTCCAGTGGTGGTCGGATGCCTTGAAGCCCCACGTGTCGTTCATGGTCATGCACGTCTCCCAGTCCTTGCCGGGCATGCCGTTGGGCGGGATGGTCTGCTCGGGCGTGCCGTAGTCGCCGCGGGACTTCTCGTCGGCCGAGAAGCCCTCCATGCCGGCGCGGCCGCTGTCGACGCGGTTGTTGACGATGATCCTCGGCTGCAGGCTGCGGACGAAATCGTCGGTCTTCTTGCCCCAATCGTGGTTCCAGGTGCCTTCCCACTCGCCGTCGAACCAGAGGATGCCGATGGGCCCGTACTGCGTCAGGAGCTCCTTGAGCTGCGCCTGCATGTAGTCCACGTAGCGGGGGAAGGAGGCGGGGTCCACCGGGCGCTTGTCCCAGTCGCGGCGCGGCTGGTAGTCCGGGTGGTGCCAGTCCATGATCGAGTGGTACCAGCACATGGTGAGGCCGTCGGCGCGGACGGCGTCGGAGAGCTCCTTCATGATGTCGCGCTTGAACGGCGTGGCCATCACGTCGTAGTCGCTGGCCGCGCTGTTCCAGAGCGCGAAGCCGTCATGGTGCTTGGTGGTGATCACGACGTACTGCATGCCCGCGTCGCGTGCGATGTCGGCCCACTGCTTGGCGTCGAACTTGACGGGGTTGAACTGCGGGAGGAGCGTCTTCTCGTAGGCGATCGGGTCGGCCTTCGCGTTCGTCAGGAGCCACTCGCCGACGCCCGGCCAGTCCTTGCCGTCCCAAAGGCCGGCGGGCGTCGAGTACAGCCCGAAGTGGATGAACATCCCGAAGCGCGCCGAGCGCCACCACGCCATGCGCGCATTGCGCTCGGCAGGCGTCTCCTTGAACGCCGGCGGCGGTGCATTGACTGCGGAGGATGCGGCGAGCATGGAACCGAGGACGACGGCGGCGGAAGCCGCGGCGAGCGAGGTGCGCATGGGGGGAGGATAGGTGGGGACGCAGTGGATGATGAGGCCTCGCCGTCCAGCGCCGATGCATCACTCGACTTGCGTCCTCGCCCCAGACCATCGCTCACCCCTCGAGCATCACCACCTGCTCCGCGTCCACCGTCAGCGCCACGGGCTCGCCGCGGCGGGAGAGGCGTCGCGGATTCAGCTCGAACACCTTGACGGCGGTCCCGTGGCAGTCCACCCGATGCTGCGCCATTTCGCCGAGGTAGGTGCTCTCCGCCACCACGCCGCGCAGGGCGGGGCGGCCGGCAGGGGCATCGGCTTCGGCATGGAGGCGGAACGCCTCGGGGCGGATGCTGGCGGTGAGCGTGGTGCCGGCGGGATACGAATCGGCCGTGGTGGATTCGAGCACGCCGGCCGCGGTCTTCACCTTCCGCGTTGCTCCACCTGCGCCCGTGCCGCTTCCGGGTGCACCCTCCAGCGTCGCGTCCAGGAAATTCGTCTCGCCGAGGAACTCGGCCACGAAGCGATTGCCCGGGCGCTCGTAGAGCTCGCGCGGGCCGCCGGCCTGCTCGATTCGTCCGTCGCGCAGCACCACCATGCGGTCGGCCAGGCTCAGGCTCTCCTTCTGGTCGTGCGTCACGTAGATGGCGGTGATGCGCGTCTCGTCGACGATGCGGCGGATCTCGCCGCGCATCTCGATGCGGAGCTTGGCATCGAGGTTCGAGAGCGGTTCGTCCAGGAGGAGCACTTCCGGCCGGTAGACCACGGCGCGCGCCAGTGCCACGCGCTGCTGCTGCCCACCGGAAAGCTCGTTCGGCCGCCGGTCCGCGTACGTGGACATGTGGACCATCTCGAGCGCCTCGCCGGTGCGGCGACGGACCTCGTCGGCGGGGAGCTTGCGAACCTCGAGGCCGAACGCCACGTTCTGCGCCACGGTCATGTGCGGCCAAAGAGCATAGCCCTGGAAGACCATGCCGCACTCGCGCTTCTCGGCCGGGAGGCCGGTGACGTCGCGGCTGCCGAAGCGGATCACGCCGGCAGTGGGCTCGATGAATCCGGCGATCATCCGGAGGATGGTGGTCTTGCCGCATCCGGATGGTCCCACCAGGAAGGTGAGTCCCCCGGGAGGTGCCTCAAGCGTCACGCCGTCCACCGCGACGGTGGATCCGAAGGCCTTGCGGAGTTTCTCGAGCGTGACGGAAATCACAGCGTGCGCAAGATACCCGTGGGGATTCGGGGCACGCGGAACTAGCATTCCCGCACCGTGGCCAAGCGCACCAACAGCACCGGCAAGGCGGAATCTTCCGGCGGTCGCACCGCCCGTGGCGATGCGTCGCGTGCCGAGTCTGCGCGCGATGCCGTGCCCGTGGATCCCGAGCTCATGCGCACGCAGCGCCTGTGCGAGCGCCGCCGCTTCCGTGAGAAGGACGTCTCCATCGCGCGGATGGTGGGTGACATCGGGCGCCAGGCGAAGCGCGATGTGGAGCGATCGGGCGCCACCGCGGAGGCGTGGCGCACGTGCATGCCGGCAGCGCTGGTGGAGGAGACGTGGATCGAGTCCGCGAGTCCCGCACAGCTCCTGATCGGCGTGGCGAGCTCGCCCGCCGCCTATGCCGTGGACCGCGCATTGCGCGCCGGCGCGCTGGCAGAACTGCGGCGCGTGCTCCAGGCGCCCGGCCTGCGGGTGCGCACGCGGATCGGCAAGTCACCCGCGGCCGAACTGCCGGAACCGGACATCGAGCCGAAGCCTGCGCCGCGGAGTGGATTTCCCAAGCGCCCGGGCACGCGCTGAGTCGATCGCCGACGGCACAACCCGCCGCATTTCCCCTACTCGCCGAGGAACCCCGTGGGCATCGCCTGTGCGCGCCCATCGCGGCCGATGCACGCCAGCGTCGTGGCGCCCGTGACCAGCAGATCCTCGCCGCGCCACACTTCGTAGGTGTGCTCCACCTTCACCGCGCCCACGCGTGCGAGCGTCGTCCGCAGCTGCACCACGTCGTCGTAGCGCGCGGGTTGCTTGTAGGTGACCTCGAGCTTCACCACGGCAAGCAGGAGGCCGGCGTCCTCCATGTCGCGGTAGGTGCGGCCGGTGGAGCGCAGGAGCTCCGTGCGGCCCATCTCGAACCACACGGGATAGACGGTGTGATGCACCACGCCCATGGGATCGCACTCGCAGTAACGGACGCGGATGTCGATGCTTCCTTGCACGCGGGGCAGGGTACCGGGGCAGGTGGCCACGTTGCATGGCGCGGCAGGGAGTCACGCTGCGCCCGTCTGCACGGCGGCAACACGGTGAAGCTCACTTCCCGATGCAGAATCCGGCGAAGAGCCGGCCGAGCACGTCGTCCGGCGGGATGGCACCGGCGACCTCGCCCAGTCGATCGAGCGCCGTGCGCAGGGAGGCGGCCACCAGTTCCGGTGCATCCATGGCGAGCGCCTCTTCGAGCGCGGCGGCCGCTTCCATGAGCAACGCCGCGCGTGCGGCGCCCAGCGTGGATTCGCCCGCGGTGCGCGGGGCACGCTCGGAGACCGCGCGCGCGATGGCCACGCGCAGTGCATCGATGCCGTTGCCGGTGCGCGCGCTGGTGGCGATGGTTCCCGCCGCGCCGGCGGGCGCGCCATTGCGCATGTCGCACTTCGTTTCCACGCGGATGACGATCGCTTCCGTGGCACCTGCAAGATCCGCCCCGCAGTCGATCACCACGTCCGCGCGCGCCAGCGCATCCGCCGCGCGCGACTGCATCAGGATGTCGATCTCGTGCACCGCGTCCTCGAGACCGGGTGCATCCACCAGCACGGCTTCCACGCCGCTCGGCAGCACGATCGCGTGCTCCACCGCATCGCGCGTGGTGCCGCGTTCGGGTCCCTCGACGGCGCGGGCGTGGCCGAGCAACGCGTTGTAGAGCGAGCTCTTCCCGGCGTTCGGCGGTCCTGCAAGCACTATCCGTGCGGCACGCGCAGTGCGCTCGCTGCCGGCGGACGCCATGCATCGTTCGCGGATACGCGCCAGCACGGCACGTACCCGCCGCTCCAGCTCCGGCCGCGCGATCGCCACCACGTCCTCCTGGTCGGTGAAGTCGATGCCCGCCTCGACGAGCGCCAGCACGGTGGCCACTTCCTCGGCATCGCGCGCGGTGGCACGCTCGGCGTCACCGGCACGGAGCGCGCCCGCGGCAGTGAGCGCGGCGTCTGTCTCCGCGGCGATGGCAGCCGCCACGCGTTCTGCGTCACCGATCTTGATGCGTCCCGCCAGCACCGCGCGTGCACTGAACTCGCCGGGATGCGCGCGTCGTGCCTCGCCGCCGGATCGAGCGATCACCGCCTCGATGATCCGTTCCAGCACCAGCGGGTTGCCCACCGCATGGATCTCCGCGCAGTCCTCGCCCGTGGCGCTCGCCGGCCCCGGCATCACCACGCACAGCGCCGGAATCGCGGGCTGCAGCAGCCGCACCACGTGCACGCCGCGCGTCCCCGCACGCACCGCCGCGCGCCCCGCGCAGCCATCCGCCATGTTCGCCGCCAGCACCGCGCACGCCTGCCCGCCGCTTGCACGCACGATGCCCCGCGCCGCCTGCCCGGGCGGGCTGGCGACGGCGAGGATGACGCTCGTGGTGTCCATCGATAGTCCGGGCGCGGGCGCCCGCGCGTGTCAGCGGTCGCGGAACTTCTTGCTCGGTGCCTGCTTGACGGACTTCTGCTGCTGCGCGGCCTGCGCGCGCTTCATGGCCGTTGCGTAGGCCTTGGAAAGCCAGTTGTTCTTGGCGGCCTGCGGCTTGCTGAAGTCCATCTTCTCGATTTCCTTGCGCACGCGCATGCTCTCGTAGATGCCCACCAGGGTGCTGGTGGCGATGTAAAGCGTCAGGCCGCTGGGCGCGCCGTAGAGCATGATGGGGAAGAGGAAGACCATCATCCACTTCATCATCTTCTGCTGCTGCTCCTGCTCGGGCGTCATGTTCGCCGTCGGAGGGGGAGCCTGGTACTTCTGCTGGATGAAGAAGACCACGCCCATCAGCACCGGGATCAGGTTGATGGAGGTGAGGTGGACAATCCAGAGGTTGACCTCGAACGGCAGCGGGATGAAGCGGTCCTGCGCGCTCAGGTCACCGAGGAACGGCCACCCACCCATCTTCTGGAAGACGCCGAAGAACGCCGGCTGCTGGCGCAGCTCGAACGCGAAGTAGAGCACCGCGTAGAGCGCGATCCAGATGGGCATCTGCAGGAACGTGGGCAGCATGCCGCCGGCGCAGCCGAGCGGGTTGATGCCGCGCTCGCGGTACAGGCGGATGGTCTCTTCCTGCAGCTTCTTGGGGTCTTCCTTGTAGCGCTTCTGCAGCGCCTCGAGCTCCGGCTTCACGGAGGCCATCTGCTTGGTCACGCGCTGCATGGAGATCTGCGCGCGCCGCGTGAGCGGGTGCAGGATCGAGCGCACCACGATCACCAGCACGATGATCGCCAGGCCCCAGTCGAACACCACGCGGTCATGGAGGAAGGAGAGGAACCACACCAGGAGGTCCGCCAGCCAGCTGAACGTGCAGAAGCTGCAGCAGCCGCTCATCAGGTACAGGATGAGCCCGTGCATGTTGAGCGCGGCGAACGGCTGCGAGTTGCTGAGGAGCGATCGCTCCAGCGGACCGGCGAAGACGCCCATGTCGAACGACGCGCTCGCGCCGGGGGCGATCGTGACCGCGCCGCTCGTGCACGTGGTGAAGATCACCTGCTCCGGCTCGCCGTGGTGCATGCCGTCGCCGGCCTGCGCCTGGATGCTCGCCACCGCGGGCGCGATGGCCTTCGACGGGCTCGACGGCTGCGCATACGGCGCGTGGATCGCAAGCGCGAAGTAGCGGTTGGTGGCACCGAACCACGAGAGGCCGTACTTCTCCGCCTGCTGGCGTTCGTCCGGCCACACGCCGTAGTTCTCGGCGGTGATCTGGCTCAGCAGCTTGGAGTGCTCGATCATCGCACCGTGGACGATGACCGTCTCCTGCGCGGGGTCGCGCTCGGGGCTCATCAGGTAGCCCGACTGGAAGCGGCGCCCGTCGACGGAATCGTTCTGGTCGCGGAGGAGGTCCACCGGGCCGAACTGCACCCAGCGAACCACGTGCGGGGAACCCGAGAGGTTCTCGACGCGCTGCTCGCAGCGGATGTCGTAGCTGCCGGCGTCCACCACCCAGCGGCGCGTGGCGCGCATCTGGAGCGCGCCGGTGCCGTCGGAGATCTCGGTGACGAAGGTGCCGGGCGCGGTCTCCTTCCAGACCTTGCCGGAGACGCTGATCTGGCGTCCGTCCACGTCGATGACGCGCGCGGCCAGGAGCGGCACGCTGAAGCCCTGCAGCGTGCCGGGCGTGACGATCGAGTAGCGGCCGTCGGCCGACGCATTCCCTGCGCGCGCCTGCGCTGCATCGCCGGCGGTGCGCCAGAGGTCGCTGAAGACGATCTCCTCGATGCCGGCGCCCTGCGGCACCAGGCGGAGCATCAGTCGTGCCTGGGTGGCGTCGATGGATCCGATCGCCGTCGCGGATTCGCTGGGCGAGCCCGGCGCGTTGGCGGTCCAGGGGCGCTCGTCGCCGGCGGGCGCGGTGGCGGCCGCGGGCATGGTCGGCGTGGTGGTTGCGGCAGCGGCGTTGGTCGCCGGCGCGGTCGCTGCCGGAGCCTGCGCGCCGGCGGGCGTCGCGGTGGCGGCCTGCTCCGGGGCGGTGGCGGCCGCGGGCGCGGCGCCGATGCCGGCACCGTTCTTACCGAGGGCGATGATGGCGACGATGCCGCCGACGATCGCCACCAGGGCGAGCGTGAGGACGAAGCGGCGAACGTTGAAGGCCGGGTTCTTCGGCGAGGCCGGAGACGTGCTGTTCATGGTGTTTGGCTGTGTGGCGCGTGCGCCGCGCCGCGCGGACTGATGGTGAGCGCCGTCGTCGGCGGGTCAGCGGCCTTCGAGCAGGCGGTCGCCGAGCCAGTCATGGAGTTCGGGAATCGCGTGGATCTTGTCCACGGTGATGTCGATGTCGTATGGCACGCGATGGAATTCGATGCGGTGCTTGCCGTCGCCGCCGTCGGTGTCGAGGATGGCGTAGGAGGCGCGGTTGTCGCCGTCGCGCGGCTGGCCCACCGAGCCGGGGTTGATGATCGCCTTCTGCGTCGGGTCGACGGCGAAGGTGTGGTCGGGCAGCTCCTCGGGCTTCCAGAATTCCTGGTCCTCGGTGAAGACGCCGGGAACGTGGGTGTGGCCGACGAGGCAGATGCGCTCGACGCGGTCGAAGATGCTGGTGAGCTTGTGCGAGTTGTTCACCGCATCGTCGGGGAACAGGTACTCGTTGATGGGCCGGCGCGGCGTGCCGTGCACGCACAGGTAGCCGTTGTCGCTGACGCGGACGCGCAGGTGGCCCAGGAAGTTCCAGCGGCGCTCGCCGGCGGCCTTGTCGCCCTTGGCCGCCTCCTCGAACTGCCGGCGCGTCCAGTACGCGGCCTGCTCGGCGGCGGAGTTGAAGTTGGTGGGTTCGTAGAGGACGCCGAAGTCGTGGTTGCCCAGGAGCGACCACTCGCAGCGCTCGGCCACCAGGTCCGCGCAGGCCACCGGATCCGGCCCGTAACCGATGATGTCGCCCAGGCAGATGATGCGCTGGACCTTCCGCTGGTCGATGTCGGCCAGGACGGCCTCCAGCGCGGAGTGGTTCGAGTGGATGTCGCTGATGATCGCGGTGCGCACGGAGGGTCCTGAGGGGGGCGGATGCTAGCAAAAAACGCAGGAATCCCGCGCCGCCCGGATGGGGCCCCGAAGGGCCCCGGATGCGCCCCGGATGCGCCCCGGATCCCTACGATATGTGGCCTTCGACCGAATCCACCAAACCGAGGAATTGACCCATGGCTGACGCAAAGCACTTCGACCTCATCGTCATCGGCGGCGGACCCGGCGGCTACGTCGGCGCGATCCGCGCGGCGCAGCTCGGCAAGAAGGTTGCCTGCGTCGAGCGCTCCAAGCTCGGCGGCGTCTGTCTCAACTGGGGCTGCATCCCCACCAAGGCGCTGCTCCACGCGGCCAGCGTCTACACCGAGGCCTTCAAGCACGGCGCGGACATGGGCTTCGAGGTCGACCCGAAGAACGTGAAGCTCGACTGGTCCAAGGTGGTCGGTCGCTCGCGCAACGTGGCCGGCACGCTGAACAGCGGCATCGGGTTCCTCTTCAAGAAGAACAAGATCGAGCACATCCAGGGCCACGCCAAGATCCTGGCAGGCAAGACCGCCGGCGGCCCGTGCAAGGTGCAGGTCTCGAAGGCCGACGAGGACTACTACAAGGGCACCGGTGCCGTCAGCAAGGACGACATGGTGATCACCGCCGACAAGGTGCTCATCGCCACCGGCGCCGCCCCGCGCGAGCTGCCGTTCGCGCCGAAGGACGGCAAGACCATCATCTCGAGCTACGAGGCGATGAACCTGCCGGAGCGGCCGAAGTCGATGGTGATCGTCGGCTCGGGCGCGATCGGCATGGAGTTCGCCTACTTCTACAACGCGTTCGGCACCAAGGTGACCGTGGTCGAGATGCTCGACCGCATCATGCCGGTGGAGGACGACGACATCTCGAAGGAAGCGCTCAAGATCTTCCAGAAGCAAGGGATCGAATTCAAGCTCGGCTGCATGACGAAGGCCGTCGAGAAGACCGCGAAGGGCGCGAAGGTCACCATCGAGGACCAGGCCACGAAGAAGACCGAGGTGATCGAGGCCGAGACGGTGCTCGTGGCGATCGGCGTCGCCGGCCGCTTCGAGGGGCTGTTCGACCCGTCGCTCGGCCTGAAGACCGAGAAGGGCCACATCTCCACGGACTACATGGAGAAGAAGGACAAGGCCACGTACGTGACGAGCGTGCCGGGCATCTACGCCATCGGCGACGTGATCGGCCCGCCGTGGCTCGCGCACGTGTCGAGCGAGGAAGCCGTGGTGGCGGTCGAGCGCATGTTCGGCCACGCGTCCACGGGCGTGCACTACGACGCCATCCCCGGCGCCACCTACTGCAACCCGCAGGTGGCGAGCGTGGGCCTCACCGAGCGCGCCGCCAAGGAGAAGGGCATCGAGTACCGCGTGGGCAAGTACGGCCTGAAGAGCCACGGCAAGGCCATCGCCGACGGCGCGGCCGAGGGCCTGGTGAAGATCATCGTCAGCAAGAAGTACGGCGAGATCCTCGGTGGCCACATCATCGGCGAGAACGCCAGCGAGCTGATCCACGAGATCTGCGTGGCCAAGGCGCTCGAGGGCACGGTGGACGACATCATCGCCACCATGCACGCGCACCCGACGATGGCCGAGAGCATGCACGAGGCAGCGCTCGCGGCCGAGGGGCGCTTGATTCACGGCTGAACTGCGGCCGATTCGCGCCATTTCCGCATGTTTCCGCGGCCCGCCGGCTTCCGGCGGGCCGCGTTCGTTCATCGGGCGATCACCGGGCGATCAGGCTCTCGCCGCTCATCTCCGCTGGCTTCGGCAGGCCCATCATGGCGAGCATGGTGGGCGCCACGTCCGCCAGCCTGCCGCCTTCGCGGAGCGTGGCGTCGCGGAACGCCTCGCCCACCACGAAGAGCTCGACGGTGAAGTTGGTGTGCGCGGTCTGCGGCTCGCCCGTCTTCGGGTCCTTCATCTGCTCCGCGTTGCCGTGGTCGGCGGTGATCACGAGGCTGCCGCCGCGCGCGAGCGTCGCGGCCATGATCTGGCCGACGCATTCGTCCACCACCTCGCACGCCTTCACCACGGCCTGCAGGTTGCCGGTGTGGCCCACCATGTCCGGATTCGCGAAGTTCACCACGATGAACGGCTCGCAGTCGGGCGCCGCCAGGCGCGCCAGCACTGCGTCGCGCACGCCGTACGCGCTCATCTGGGGCTTCTGGTCGTAGGTCTCCACATCCTTCGGGCTCGGCACCAGCGTGCGGCGCTCGCCGGGGAACGGCTCCTCGCGGTAGTCGTTGAAGAAGAACGTCACGTGCGGGAACTTCTCGGTCTCGGCGCAGCGGAACTGCGTGAGTCCGAGGCTCGAGATCCACTCGCCCATGATGTGCGCCATCTTGGCCGGGCGCTCGAACGCCACGCGCACCGGCAGGCCTTCCTCGTAGCCCGTCATGGTGACGAAGTGCAGGCCGTGCGGGCGCGGATCTCGCTTGAAACCCCCTGACTTGACCTTCGCCCACGCCTCGTCCGGCAGCGTGAACGCCATGGTGAGCTCGCGCGGGCGGTCGCCGCGGAAGTTGAAGAACACCACCGCGTCGCCGTCCTGCGGCACGCCCGCGCCCTGCACGATGCGCGTCGGCGGGATGAACTCGTCGCCCGACATGTTGGCCGACACGGGCTTCGCGTAGTAGTCGCGCATGACCTGCACGGCGCTCGTGCCCGCACTGGTCCCCGCGCGGCCCATGATGGCGTTCCACGCGCGCTCCACGCGGTCCCAGCGGAAGTCGCGGTCCATGGACCAGTAGCGACCGATCACGGTGGCGATGCGACCGCCCGTCTCCTGCAGCACGCGCTCGAGCCGCTCGACCACGGGCAATCCGCTCTGCTGCGCCGTGTCGCGACCGTCGGTGAAGACGTGCACGAACACGCGGTCTGCCGGCACGCCCTGCGCCTTCGCGAGACGCAGCAGCGCCTCCAGATGCGCGAAGTCGCTGTGCACCTTGCCATCGCCGACGAGTCCCATGATGTGCAACGCGCGCGCGCGACCCTGGTCGGTCGTGCCCTTGGCGTGTTCGCACGCGCCCACCAGCCCCGGGTTGCGCGCGAAGTCGCCGCCGCGGATCGCGCGCGTGATGCGCATGAGTTCCTGGTCCACGATGCGCCCGGCACCGATGTTCTGGTGGCCCACCTCGCTGTTGCCCATCACCGGCTCGCCGTTCTCGATGGGAAGTCCCACGTCCTCGCCGCTGGTCTTGATGAGGGTGTGCGGCCATTCCCGCTCCAGCTGGTCGCAGACGGGCGCCTTGGCCAGGCGCGTGGCGTCCGCGGCCCGTTCCTCGGCATGCGGGTTGATGCCCCAGCCGTCGCGGATGACGAGGATGCAGGGGGCGTTGCGGGGCGTGGAGGTGGAGGATGCGCCGGCGTTCGCGGTCATGACCGGAGGATACGGAGCGGCCATCGGGCGATCGCTAGCATCCGTCCCCGTGCGACAGGGGAACATCGCATGAACATCGGCGGGGACCTTCTCCGAAAGTACGGCGGCATCCGAGATCCGGATGATGATCCCGGACCGCCGCCGCCCGGCAGTTGGGTGGTGGCGCTCTGCGTGGCCGGCATCGGCGTTCCCGGTGCGATCGGGCTCTTGACCCTCGCCTGGAACCAGGAGGCGGCCGCAAAGGCGCTCGCCGTGCTGGTGATCACGAGCTTCATCGCTTCCATCTTCCTCCGCGACCGATGGGGGCGCCGGGTTGTCGCGTTCCCATTCGTCCGTCGCCCGAGCTGGCTGCTTTGGAGGCTCAACATCGACCGTCCCGACCAGGACCGCGCCACGCCCACCGCTTACGCGTTCGGCCTGGTGCTCTCGATCCTGTCGATCGGCCTGATGGCGGTGGCCGTGCACTGGGGGTGGATCCCCGCCTGGAGGCGTCGGCGCCCGTTCTGGTACCGCGTGTTCGGAGCGGCGCATTGACCCGCCCGGCAAGCCCGTCACCCTGCCCGCGTATCCTCCCCGCATGACCACCGGAACGCAGGACGCGAACGGCACCACCCTCAAGCAGCGCTACAACGACGTGAAGTCGCGGATCGCCGCGGCGGCCAAGCGCGTCGGGCGGCGACCCGAGGACGTGATGCTGGTGGTGGTCTCCAAGAGCGGCACGGTGGAGCAGATCCGCGAGCTCATGCAGATGGGCCAGGTGGACTTCGCCGAGAACCGCGTGCAGCAGCTCCTGCAGCGCGCCGCGCAGATCGACGAGTGGCGCGCGCGCCACGCCGAGCTCGGTGGCACGGCCCCGGCCATCCGCTGGCACATGATCGGCACCATGCAGCGCAACAAGGTGAAGAAGGCCGTCGAGGTGACGCGCCTGGTGCAGTCCGTCGACAGCCTGCGCCTGGCCGAGGAGCTCCAGGTGGCCGCCGCCAAGCGCGAGACGCCCGTGGAAGTGCTGGTGGAGGTGAACGTCAGCGGCGAGTCATCGAAGCACGGCGTCGCGCCCGGCGCTGCCCGTCACCTGGTGGCGCAGATCGAGACCATGGTCAACGTGCGTGCGCGCGGCCTGATGTGCATGGCGCCGCTCGAGGGCGGCCCCGCCGCAGCGCGCCCCTGCTTCGAGCGCTGCCACGAGCTCTACGACGACATCCGCCAGACCGGTGCCGGCGGCGAGCACTTCAACATCCTGTCGATGGGCATGAGCGGCGACTTCGAGGTGGCCGTCGAATGCGGCGCCAACCTCGTGCGCGTCGGCGGTGCCGTGATCGGCCCGCCTCAGGTGTTCGAGGAGCCCGGCGAGGCCTGAATCGCCGCCTGGCTGCGGTTGCCGACGCCGGCGGCCGCGGCCGCTGCCGCAATCCCCGCCACCCCGCCTTCTCCTGCAGCCTGCGTATCCGTGGGCTTCGCCTGCACACGCGCAGCCTGCGCGCGCGCCACGGCTTCGGCGGCACGCACTTCGCGACGCGGGTTGAGCTGGCTGGTCAGCCCCACGAGCGACAGCGCGCGGAGTTCCCAGTAGGTGACATCCACTTCCCACCAGCGATGCTGGACGGTGCAGCACGCGGGGTCAGCGTGGTGGTTGTTGTGCCAGCCCTCGCCGGCGGCGAAGAGTGCCACCACCCAGTTGTTGCGGCTGTTCTCCTCGGTGTCGTGGTTGCGGTAGCCGAAGAGGTGCGTGAGGCTGTTGACGCTCCAGGTGATGTGCCACACGAGGACGGTGCGCGCATACACGCCCCAGACCACCACGCTGGCCGCGAACCATGCGGCGCCCACGGCGTCGGTCCAGAGCAGGGCGGCACCGAAGCCCGCGGCTGCGTACACGGCCACCTGCGCCATGTAGAACCACAGCGGGCTCCACGCGTTCTTCTCGATCCACATGTAGAACGGGTCGCGGAGGATGTCGCGCGCGTAGCGGTCGTAATTGGTGCGGTGGTGCAGCTCGCGGTTGCGCACCAGGATCCACCAGAGGTGGCCCCACAGGAAGGTGACGAGCGGCGTGTGCGGATCGTCCTCCTCGTCGCTGTGCGCGTGGTGCATGCGGTGCGTGGCGATCCAGCGGGCCGGCGAGTCCTCGAGGCAGCAGAGCGCGCCCACGACCAGCACGTGCTCGAACCAGAGCGGCGTGGCGAAGCTGCGGTGCGCGAGCAGGCGGTGGTAGCCCATCGTGATCGTCTGGCCGAAGACGTGCACTCCCGCAATGCACAGGATCACGCCCGTCCAGCTGAAGAGCGCCGGCACGAAGACCAGCAGCGCGAGGAGGTGCACGGTGACGATCGGGACGAAATAACGGGCAAGCAACTGCCGGGGCTCGGTGGCCGCGGGGCGCTTCAGGTGGATCCGTTCGGTGGTCAACGTGGGGCCGTCGGTGGTGTGAGGCGCGGTCGCCGGGACGGCGTCCGATGCGCCGTTGCTGCACGGTACCCCGGTCCGCACGGTGGGTGCGGTAATTTCCCGGCCTCGAGCCAAAATATGGAGGCGGATTGGCTTGGAATCGCGGAATTACTCGTCGCGAAGCCTTCCGCCCGCCGCGCCGTCACGCCCTTCGCGCGGCCGGCAGTCGCGCCGACACGATGGCCGCCACCTGCTCGATGGCATGCGGCAGCGTGTCGTTCACCACGAACGCATCGAAGGTGCTGCCCGCCTGCGCACGCGCGATCTCGCGCTTGCTCTCGGCGAAGCGGCGCTGGATGGCCTCCTCGTCCTCGCGGCCGCGCGATCGCAGGCGCTTGAGGAGCTCGTGCTCGTCGGGCGGCAGGATGAACACCGCGAGCGACTCCGGGATGCGGCGGCGCACGTTCTCCGCGCCCTGCACGTCGATGTCGAGCACCACCAGCTGCCCGTTGGCAAGCTGCGCGCGCACCGCTGCCTCCGGCGTGCCGTACCACGAACGCCCGAACACCTGCGCGTGCTCCAGGAAGCGGTCCTCGTCGATCCAGCGCTGGAAGGTCGCCTCGTCCAGGAAGAAGTAGTCGACGCCCTCGCGCTCGTTGGCGGTGCGGGCGCGGGTGGTGGCGCTCACGGAGAACATGCCGCCGAAGCGGCGGATGAGCTCGTGCACGATGGTGGTCTTCCCCACGCCGGAGGGGCCGGCCATGATGAGGAGCAGCCCGGTTTCCCCCGGCCTGGAGGGGGAACCGACCATGGTCCCGTCGTTGCTTGCGTGCCCGCTGGCGCCCATCGGGCGGAGTCTATGGGAGACCCCGCCCGACGGCGCAGCGATTCACGGTCCCTTCGTGCCCTGCCAGATGGAGAGGCTCCACCA